>CAITXW010000001.1 GCA_903896425.1 uncultured beta proteobacterium
CCATCTCGATTGCCCGATCAGCGAGCGTCCGATTCTGTCGATCAACCTGAGCCGCATGAACCGGCTGCTGCACCTGGACAAACTGAGCCAACTCGCCACCTTTGGCGCCGGCACAGCGGGCCCGCAACTGGAAGCGCAATTGCGCGCCCAGGGCTATACGCTGGGGCATTTTCCGCAGTCGTTTGAATACTCCACGGTGGGGGGCTGGGTGGTGACACGTTCCAGCGGTCAGCAGTCGCTGCGCTACGGACGCATTGAGCAACTGTTTGCCGGCGGCCACATGGAAACGCCGGTCGGTGCGCTCACGATTCCCACGCTGCCCGCGGCCAGCGCCGGGCCCGACATGCGCGAATTGGTGATGGGCTCGGAAGGACGCTTTGGCATTCTGACCGAGGTCACGGTGCGCGTCAGCCCCTTGCCCGAGCACGAGAGTTTTCACGCCATTTTTCTGCCGAACTGGGACGCCGCCGAAGCCGCTGTGCGCACGCTGATCCAGCGCCGGCTGCCGCTGAGCATGACGCGTCTCAGCAATGGCATCGAGACCCAGACCAGCCTCACGCTGGCCGGCCACGCCAGGCTGATCGGCTGGCTGGAACGCTACCTGGCCCTGCGCGGCTGCGTCGAAGGCAAATGCCTGTTGATGCTGGGCGTCACGGGCGAGCGGCGCAACGCACGCAACGCCCTGCGCGAAGCGCGGCGCACCTTGTCGGCGCACGGCGCCATCTACATCGGGACTGCCATGGGCGCCAAGTGGGCGAGCAACCGTTTCAAAGGCCCTTATCTGCGCAACACGCTGTGGGACCAGGGCTATAGCGCCGACACGATCGAGACGGCAGTGGACTGGCCCAACGTGAAGAAGCTGATGCTGGCCATGGAGCAGACCGCGCGCGATGTTTTTGCGCAATACGGCGAACGCTTGCATGCCTTCACACACCTGTCGCATCTGTACCCGCAGGGCAGCAGCGTTTATTCGCAGTTTGTCTGGGCCACCGCAGCCGGTGGCTTTGCCCCGAACTTTGAACGCTGGCAAAAGCTCAAGGCGGCGGTCGCTGCCACCATCGCCGCGCACGGCGGCACCGTCAGCCACCAGCATGGCGTCGGGCGCGACCACGCAGCGCATTTGCAGGATGAAAAAGGGCCGCTCGGCATGGCCACACTGGCGCAGCTGTGCCGCCACTTTGACCCGAAGAAAATCATGAACCCGGGCAAGCTGCTGCAGGACGAAGGCCCATGGGCGACGTGAACCGCGTCACGGCACGCGCCAGCGACCTGGCGCGTATGCAGACGCAGCCATGGGACCTGGTCGTCATCGGCGGCGGCATCACCGGCGCTGGCGTGGCGCAGCAGGCGGCGCGGCGCGGCTGGCGCGTGCTCTTGATCGAGCAACGCGACTTTGCCTGGGGCACGTCGAGCCGCTCGTCCAAGCTCGTGCATGGTGGCCTGCGCTACCTGAAAGAAGGCGACATCAAAACCACGCTGCACTCGGTGCGCGAGCGCGAGCGCCTGATGCGCGAAGCGCCGGAACTGGTTGAGCCGCAAAGCTTTTTGTTTGCCGACTGCACTGGTCGCAAGCCGGGGCGCTGGTTGTTCCAGTTGGGTCTGATGGTGTATGAGCGGATGGCCGGCAAGCTCAGCCACTTCTATGCCAAGCTGAACGCGGCACAGGCGCTGGCACCGGGTCTGGCGCCACCCCTGATGCGAGGCGCCATGGTTTACGTCGATGCCAAAACCGACGATGCCAGGCTGGTCTGGCGCGTGCTGATGGAAGCCCAGCGCGACGGCGCCGTGCTGCTCAACTACGCCCAGGCGCAAAGCCTGCAGCGCAATGCCAAGGGCGACACCGAACTGATCGTGCGCGACGCCATCTCGGGCCAGGCCTACCCGGTGCGCGCCAGGGCGATCGTCAACGCCACCGGCGTCTGGGCCGACCGCCTGCGTTTGGCGGTCGGTGGCAAGCCGATGCTGCGCCCCTTGCGCGGCAGCCATCTGGTACTGCCGTTCTGGCGCTTGCCGATTGCACAGAGCATCAGCCTGATGCACCCGCGCGACGGCCGGCCGGTGTTCTTCTACCCGTGGGAAGGGGCCACGCTGATCGGCACCACCGATCTCGATCACAAGGGCGACCTCGATGTCGAGGCCAGCATCACGCAAGCTGAAGTGGACTACCTGTTGGAAGCCGTCAACGACCAGTTCCCCAGCGCCGCCCTCACGCCAGCGGACGTCAGCGCCTGTTATGCCGGCGTGCGACCGGTGGTGGCGCAGGCTACGGGCGAGGCTTCCAAAGCGGCACGCGACCACGCGGTGCTGGACGAATCCGGCTTGGTCACCGTGGCCGGCGGCAAGCTCACAACTTTTCGGTTGATGGCACAGGACGCACTGGCGCTGGCAGCACCGCACGCCGGCAAGCCGTTTGCGCGCGATGATGCCGCCCTGTTCACGCCGACCAGCGCGCTCAACCCGCACTGGAGCGCCGCGGTGCGGCACCGCCTAGCCGCGCGCTATGGCTACCTGGCGCAAACATTGACCAACGCAGCGGACGATGCGGATTTGCAGACGATCCCAGGCACCGACACCCTGTGGCTGGAGCTGGCGATTGCGGCCCAACATGAGGCCGTGCAGCATCTGGACGACCTGCTGCTGCGCCGCACGCGGCTCGGAATTTTGTTGCCGCGTGGTGGCCTCGATCACCTGGCGCGGATTCGTCAACGGTGTGAACCCCATCTGCAATGGGGCGATGCCGGCTGGCGCAGCGAGACCGCACGCTACCAGACCCTGATTGCCGCGCACTACCAATTGCCCAGCGCAAAACCCGAGGAACCGACACCATGAGCAAGAGCTATCTGCTGGCCATCGACAACGGCACCCAGAGCGTGCGCGCCCTGCTGTTTGACGCGCATGGCAACCTGGTTGACAAATCGCAAGTGGCGATCGACAGCTACCAGTCACCGCAACCGGGCTGGCTGGAAAACGATCCAGAAGCCTTTTGGCAGGCCTTGTGCCAGGCCTGCCAACACCTGTGGGCCAACACCAGCGTGCCCAAGAGCGCAGTGGCCGGGGTGGTCATCACCACGCAACGCGCCACCACGATTGCGCTGGACAAGGCGGGCCAACCGCTGCGTCCGGCCATGATCTGGCTTGATCAGCGCCGGGCCGATGCCACGCCCAAGCTCAAGTGGTGGTGGGAAGCGGCGTTTCGCGCCATTGGCATGCGCGATACCGTGCGCTTTTTTCAAAGAGAGGCCGAGGCCAACTGGATCGCACAACACCAAC
>CAITXW010000002.1 GCA_903896425.1 uncultured beta proteobacterium
AACGTTTCAGCCCTGGCGCGACGTTGCGCCGAGAACTTGAGTCGTTGGGAGTGAATGATCGCCTTGAGGTCAAACAGCGCACGATCAAACAGTTCGTTGATTATAACGAAGTCGAACTGTTGCACCTGGGCCACCTCAACGGCGGCATTCTGCAGTCGCAATTCGATAACGTCGGGCGAGTCTTCGCCGCGGCGTTCCAGTCGGGCGCGCAATTCTTCCCAGCTTGGGGGCAGGATGAAGATGCTCACGGCATTGGCGAAAATTTTGCGGATCTGCAACGCGCCCTGGAAGTCAATTTCAAGGATCACATCTGCGCCCTGCGCCATGCGTTCTTCGATTGCCTTTTTGGAGGTGCCGTAGCGCTGCTTGTGGACATGCGCCCATTCGACAAAGGCGTTGGACTGCACCATGGCGTCGAATTCGGTGTCCGACACAAAGAAATACTCGCGCCCGTGTTTCTCCTGCCCACGTGGCGCGCGCGTCGTGTGTGAAACCGAGGGTTGCACATGCGAGTCGAGTTCCATCAAGGCTCGGACCAGGCTCGATTTGCCCGCCCCGCTGGGGGCGGCGACGACAAACAGGTTTCCGGGATAGTCCATGGCTGCTGGCAAAGATAAGGTCGCGCTATTCTATGTTCTGGACCTGTTCGCGTATTTGTTCGATCAGCACTTTCATGTCGACCGAAATATGCGTCAGTTCCAGTGCTGCCGACTTGGAGCCCATGGTATTGGCTTCACGGTGCAATTCCTGAATCAGAAAATCGAGCCGTTTTCCGATTTCTCCGCCCTTGGTGATCAGGCGTTCAAGTTCGTCAAGGTGGGAGTTGAGGCGGGTGATTTCCTCGGCCACGTCGATACGGATGGCAAACGCCGTGGCCTCGGTCAGCGCACGGTCCTGCGCTGCTTCGGGCAGGGCGCTGCCTTCGCTCAGGTCCATGGCTTCTTTCCAGCGGTCCATGAAGCGCTGGCGCTGCTGCGCCACCAGTTGCGGCACCAGCGGTCCGGCCTGTCCGGTCAGGGTGCGCAGTTGGCCGATGCGTTCAAGCAGCATGGCGGCGAGCCGCTCGCCCTCACGCTGGCGCGCCGACAGCAGGGCCGTCAAGGCCTTGTCGGCCAGTGCCACCAGGTCCTCGCGCCAGTCCCGGGCGCCGCCGCTCTCGTTGACCGACAGGCGGATCACGTCGGCCACGCTCAGGGGCCGGGCATCGGGTAGCCAGGCCTTGACGCTGTCCTGCACCGCATTGAGGCGCTGCAGCAAGCGGGGTGTGGGCTCGGGCAGAAGCGCCTGGGCGTTGCTTTCAATGGCAGCGCGCACTTCAACCTTGCCGCGTTTGATACGCGCGAGCACCATCTCGCGCAAGACCGGCTCAAATTGCCGCAATTCTTCCGGCAAGCGGAAGGAGAGGTCCAGAAAACGGCTGTTGACAGACCGGATTTCAAGACCCAATTGGCTCGGCGCGGTGTTTCGGGTTTCGGGCTCGGCGGCGCTTGTGCTGTACTGGGCGCTGGCATAGCCCGTCATGCTATAAACTGGCATCTCGACTCTTTGAACATTGGAATGGGCACGAGAATAACCCGGTTCTGGCAGTCATCGGAACTACATTAGAAATTTATGTCAAAGGTCAAGCCCTCGTCCCTGCCGCCCGACACCATGATCGGCGGTTACCGTATCGTGCGCAAAGTCGCCGCCGGCGGTTTTGGCGTGGTCTACCTGGCCGTTGATCCGGAAGGCCAACAGCTTGCCATCAAGGAATACCTGCCGTCCTCGCTGGTCAGTCGCGCGCCCGGTGCCTTGCTGCCAACGATCGCGCCTGAAAAATTGTCCTTGTATCGGCTGGGCCTGAAGAGTTTCTTCGAAGAGGGGCGCGCACTGGCCCAGATCTCACACCCCTCGGTGGTCAGTGTGATGAACTTCTTTCGGGAAAACGAAACCGTTTACATGGTGATGAATTACCTGGAGGGCGCCTCACTCCAGGACTTCATCGTCACGGCGCGTGAGCAGAAGAAGTCCAAGGTGTTTCGGGAATCGACGATTCGCTCGCTGTTTGACGAAATATTGCGTGGTTTGCGCATCGTTCACCAGCACAAGATGCTGCATCTGGACATCAAACCGGCCAATATTTTCATCACCGATGACAACCGAGCGGTGCTGATTGACTTTGGTGCGGCGCGTGAAGTCTTGAGCAAGGAAGGCAATTTCGTCCGCCCCATGTACACACCCGGTTTCGCAGCGCCCGAGATGTACCGGCGCGACACCAAGATGGGGCCCTGGACCGACATCTACGCCATCGGCGCCTGCATCTACGCCTGCATGCAGGGCTATCCGCCCAACGAAGCGCCGCAGCGTCTGGACAAGGACCGCATTGAGGTTGCACTGACGCGGCTGCGCGGCGTGTACTCGGACAATCTGATTGAAGTCGTGCAGTGGTGCATGGCGATCGATCCCCTGTCGCGGCCGCAGTCGGTGTTTGCCCTGCAAAAAGAGATGAACCGCGAAGGCTCGCGCCGCTATACCAAACTTAGCGTGGGTGAGAAGGTTCGCCTCCAACTTGACACCATCGTGACCGATACGAAGAAGAACGTGCAGAAGGCAACCGGTCTTGGCGCCAAGCTGAAATGAAGTTTTCAGTCTTTCAGCTCAGCCGCAAGGGGGGGCGAAAAAATAACGAAGATCGGATGGGTTATTGCCATACCAAAAAGTCGGCGATCTTTCTGCTGGCCGATGGCATGGGTGGGCACCCGCAGGGCGAAGTGGCCGCCGAGTTGACGCTACAGGTCATGGCAGGCCTGTTTCAGGAAGACGCCAAACCCGAGCTGCCCGACGTCGGCGCTTTTTTGACCCGTGCCGTGATGGTGGCACACCGCCAGATCCTGCGCCATGCGGCGCAGAAGAGCATGCCCGATACACCGCGTACCACCATTGTTGCTGCGGTGGTTCAGGATGGGGCAGTGAGCTGGATTCATTGTGGCGATTCGCGCCTGTATCTGGTGCGTGACGGGGAGTTGCTGGTGCGAACGCGCGACCATTCCTTTGCTGAACGACCGCATGCAGTGGCCATCGGTGCGAAGGTGCGCAGGCGACTCAATCGCAACGTGCTGTTCACCTGCCTGGGTTCGCCAAGCAAACCGATGTTTGAGTTCACCGGACCGCTTGACCTGCAGCAGGGCGACCGCTTGCTGCTGTGTTCGGATGGTCTTTGGAGTCATTTAAGTGAGGACGACATTGCCGTGCGATTGAGTCAGATGCCGGTCAGCCAGGCAATTCCGGAACTGGTGGAGGCTGCGCTTTTGAAGGCCGGTGAGCGCGGCGACAACGTGACCGCCCTTGGGCTGGAGTGGGAGACGCCCAATGAGGTTCAACTGGCGGCGCAGCAGATATCAACCGATTCCCTGCGCCCTGATTTCTTTGCATCCACGGTCTATGGCGACATGCACGACACGTCAGCGGATGAACTCGACGATGCTGCCATAGATCGCTCGGTTGCCGAGGTTAACGCGGTCATTCGTCAGACTTCTGCCAAGAAAAATTGATCGTGCAGGCGCGTGTGTTCGAGCAGGCACTGCACACCATTCCCGTTTGTTTTATTGAGGCTTTTATATGAGTGGATTTTCAAGAAATGGCGCACGCGCCGTGAACCAGTTGCGACCGGTGCGCATCACGCGTGGCTACACCATCCACGCCGAAGGCTCGGTGCTGATCGAGTTTGGTGCCACCAAGGTTTTGTGCACTGCCTCGGTCGAAGAGAAGGTGCCACCGCACAAGCGCGGCAGTGGCGAAGGCTGGGTGACGGCGGAATACGGCATGTTGCCGCGTGCCACCCACACCCGCAGCGACCGTGAGGCGGCGCGTGGCAAGCAAAGTGGCCGCACGCAGGAAATCCAGCGCCTGATTGGGCGCTCCCTGCGCGCCGTTTTTGATCTGAAGGCGCTCGGTGAGCGCACCATTCACCTTGACTGCGACGTGTTGCAGGCCGACGGCGGCACGCGCACGGCGGCCATCACCGGCGCTTTTGTGGCGGCGCAGGACGCCGTGAACCAGTTGCTGGCACAGGGCAAGCTGCAGGTTTCCCCGATCCGTGATCACATTGCCGCGATTTCAGTCGGCATCGTGCAGGGTACACCGCTGCTCGACCTGGAGTACAGCGAAGACTCGGCTTGTGACACCGACATGAACGTGGTCATGACCGGTGCCGGCAATTTCGTCGAAGTGCAGGGCACGGCCGAGGGCGCCGCCTTTTCGCGCCAGGAGATGAATGCGCTGCTGGAACTGGCCGAAAAGGGCATCAGTGATTTGGTGCTGTTGCAGAAGCAGGCGTTGGCGGTTGAATGAAGCGTGCGTTATGAAAATCGTTCTGGCCTCCAACAATCCGGGTAAATTGAAGGAACTGCGCGCCATGCTGGCGCCGCTTGGTCTGGACCTGATCGCGCAGGGTGAACTCGGCATCCCGGAAGCGGCTGAGCCCTTTCACACCTTTGTCGAAAACGCGTTGGCCAAGGCGCGCCACGCCGCCGAGCACAGCGGCCTGCCGGCGCTGGCCGATGACGCGGGTTTGTGCGTCGATGCCTTTGGCGGCTTGCCCGGTGTTGACACCGCGTACTACGCGACGCAATTCGGCTACGAGAAGGGCGACACCAACAACGTGCGCGCGCTGCTCGAGCAAATGCAGGGCCTGAGCAACCGGCGCGCTGCCATGGTCAGCACCCTGGTCGCCGTGCGCTCGGCGCAGGACCCCGAGCCGCTGATTGCGGTTGGACGTGTCGTTGGCGAGATTGCGCCAGCGGCGGTGGGCAGCAACGGTTTTGGTTTTGATCCGGTGATGTTCCTGCCCGAGTTCGGTCAGACCTTCGCGCAGCTTCCGGTCGAAGTCAAGAACGCCAACAGCCACCGTGGTCGCGCGGTGCGGGCGATGGCGGACTTGCTGCGCGAGCGCTGGCTCAGCGCGTCATGATTCCGATCATCACGGAGTTGCCCGAGACTGGCGTTGTGCGCGATGTGCAGCATTACCTGCGCCCGGGCACGCTGCAGTTGCCGGCGCTGCCGCCGCTTTCGCTCTACATCCATCTGCCCTGGTGCCTGCGAAAGTGTCCGTACTGCGATTTCAACTCGCACGAAATGCGCGCCGCTGAAATGCCCGAGCAGCGCTACATCGACGCCCTGATGGCGGACCTGGAAGCGGCTTTGCCGCTGATCTGGGGTCGCGGTGTGCACAGCATCTTCATCGGTGGCGGCACGCCCAGCCTGTTCTCACCCGAGGCGATCGATCGACTGCTCGGCGGCGTGCGTGCGCGCCTGCGTTTGACGGCCGACTGTGAAATCACGCTCGAAGCCAATCCTGGCACGTTCGAGAAAGACCGCTTTCGCGCATTTCGTTCGGCTGGTGTCACGCGCCTGTCGGTCGGCGTGCAGAGCTTCAACGATGACTACCTCAAAGCCCTCGGCCGCGTGCACGACCGCGCGCAGGCCTTCGCCGCAGTCGAAGAGGCGGCCCAGGCCTTTGATACCTTCAACCTCGACATCATGTACGCGCTGCCGGGCCAGACGCTTCAGACGCTGCGGGAGGACATGGCGACCGCGCTGGCGCTGGCACCGCCGCACATCTCGATCTACCACCTCACAATCGAATCCAACACCTATTTCGCGCGCCATCCACCCACGCTGCCGGATGACGACACGGCCTACGACATGCTGGACCTGATCACCGACATGACCGGTGCTGCGGGCTTGCAGCGCTATGAGGTGTCAGCCTACGCAGCCAACGGCCACCGCTGTTTTCACAACCTCAACTACTGGCAGTTTGGCGACTACCTGGGCCTGGGTGCCGGCGCCCACAGCAAGCTCAGCTTTGCCCACCGCGTCGTGCGCCAGGTGCGCTTTCGCGAGCCCAAGCTCTACATGGACAAGGCGCTGGGTGGCAACGCGCTGGCGCAGGAGGTGGAGGTGGGTCGCGCCGATCTGGCGTTTGAGTTCATGCTCAATGCGCTGCGCCTGAAAGACGGTTTCCCTTTGTCGCATTTCGGTGAGCGCACCGGGTTGCCGATCACGGCGATTCAAAAGGGCTTGGAATCGGCCGAAGCCAAGGGCTTGCTCGAGCGCGACCTTGATCGCGTCAAACCCAGCGTGCGTGGCTTTGATTTTCTCAACGACCTGCAAAGCCTGTTCTTGCCGCCATCGGCTTAACTGACGGGCTTGGCAGTGCGCCGGCGTGATTCGAGGTGCCGGCGGCAACTGGCGTTGATGACGCGCAACTCGGCCAGCGTGGCGTCGATCTGGGCGCGCTTTTGTTCCAGATCGGCAATCTCGGTATCGGTGCGCTCAATCACGTAGCGCAATTGCTCGGAGCGGCCCTCGCCGTGGTCGCCGTACAGGTCCAGGTAGCGCTTGATTTCGGACAGGGGCGAGCCGATGTCCTTGGCGCGCAGGATCAGCGCCAGGCGGGCCCGGTCCCGGCGCGTGTAGACGCGTGCGCCGTTGATCCGGCGCGGTGCCAGCAGCCCCTTGTCTTCATAAAAACGCAGGGCGCGCAGGCTGATGCCGAACTCCTTGCACAGCTCGGTGATGCCGAACAACTCCGAGGTACCCACGTCCTTGTGGGCATCGACGACGGCCTGGGCCTGGCTGGTGCTGGCGAGGCTTGCCGCCGTGCGGCGTGCCGGTGCCGCCTTGTCCACAGAAGAAGTGCTGGTCGCCACGCCGCTGGTTCGCTGTCCGGGTTTCAGATCACGCGCTGCAGGCGCATGGCCACACTCATGTCGCCGGTGACCTTGAGCTTGCCCATCATGAAGCCGGTGGCCGGCTCCAGATCGCCGCTCAGCATGGCGTTGAGGTTTTCCAGCGTGATGCCGACTGTGCAGTCCGCGTCGCCGTTGCTGTTGCTCACGCTGTTGGGAGTGGACTTGCCGTCGATGTAGACGGTGCCGTCGGCGCCGCAGTCAAACTTGAGCGTGGCGTTCAGGCCGCTGTCGGCTCCGACTTTGGTGCGAATGGCTTCGGTGCAGGCTTCGAGATTCATGGGTGTCCTTGGAGAGGGGTTGGGTTGCAAGTCATTGACTGTCTTGCATGGTAGCAGCGCCAGGTGACGTCAGGCATAGGGGAAATACCTATACGAAATCTGGTTGACGTTAACGTCACCATCCGGTCTAATGCGCAGCAACCATAGGATCGCCGCCCATGTCAGTTCTTCGTTCAAAGATCAATGTCAAGTCCGACGCTTTTGGCGTTAACGCGCAGCGCATGCAGGAGCTCCTTTCGGAAGTCCAGCGCCTGGAGCAGATGGTGATTGCTGAATCGCAGTCCAAACGCAGCAAGTTCGAGGCGCGCGGGCAGTTGCTGCCGCGCGAGCGCGTGGCGCGCCTGCTCGACCGCGGCTCATCGTTTCTGGAACTCAGCCGCTTGGCGGGCCTGAACATGCACGATGACGACGGCAAGAAGTCTGTCATGGGTGGCGGCTCGATCGTTGGCATTGGCGTGGTCAGCGGCAAACGCTGCCTGATCTCGGCCAGCGACAGTGCGGTCAAGGGCGGCACTGTGGCGCCGATGGGCTTGCGCAAGGCGCTGCGCGCGCAGGAGATTGCGCAGGAGAACAAGTTGCCGCTGATCTCCCTGGTCGAGAGCGGCGGCGCCAACCTGATGTACCAGAGCGAGATCTTCATCGAGGGCGGGCGCAGTTTTGCCAATCAGGCACGCATGTCGGCGGCAGGTCTGCCGCAGATCGCCGTTGTGCACGGTTCCTCTACTGCCGGTGGCGCCTACCTGCCGGGCTTGTCGGACTATGTGATTCTGGTGCGCGGGCGCTCCAACATTTTTCTGGCGGGCCCGCCCCTGGTCAAGGCGGCCATCGGCGAGGACTGCACCGAGGACGAAATCGGCGGCGCCGAGACCCACGCTCAAGTGACGGGCCTGGGCGAGTACCTGTGCGAAGACGACGCCCATGCCATCGGCATGGCACGTGAAGTGATGGACAAGCTGAAGTGGGACGCAGTGCAGCCGCCGTCTGCCTTTGCCGAACCACTGTATGACGAGCAGGAGTTGCTCGGTCTGGTGCCGGCCGATGAGCGCCAGCCCTACGATGTGCGCGAGGTCATCGCGCGTCTCGTTGACGGCTCTGACTTTCTGGAATTCAAAGCCGAGTACGCGGCCGAGACCATGTGCGGCCATGCCCGCGTGCAGGGCCATCTGGTGGGTATCCTGGGCAACAACGGCCCGATCCAGCCGAGCGGTTCGACCAAGGCCGGGCAGTTTATCCAGTTGTGTGATCAGACCGG
>CAITXW010000003.1 GCA_903896425.1 uncultured beta proteobacterium
CTGCGCTTGCGGCCTACCAACGGTTTAGGAGACCGACTTGAAGCCTTCCAGTATCGTAAATCCGAACTATTTTCATAAAGTTGTCGATTGTCAGTGGGCCTGCCCTGCTCACACCCCCGTCCCGGAGTACATCCGCCTGATCGGCCAGGGCCGCTACAGCGATGCCTACATGATCAACTGGGTTTCCAATGTGTTTCCAGGCGTTCTGGGTCGCACCTGTGACCGGCCCTGCGAACCCGCCTGCCGTCGCGGCCGGGTCGAGGAAAACAACGGAGACAAGCCAGAACCAGTGGCGATCTGCCGCCTCAAGCGCGTTGCCGCTGATAACAAGGACGATGTCAAGTCACGCATGCCAAAGATCGCGCCGTCCAACGGCAAGCGGATCGCCTGCATTGGTGCTGGTCCGGCTTCGCTGACGGTGGCGCGCGATCTGGCGCCCTTGGGTTACCAGGTAACGGTATTCGATGGCGAGGCCAAGGCCGGCGGATTCATTCGCTCGCAGATCCCGCGTTTTCGCCTGCCTGAGTCGGTGATTGACGAAGAAACTGGCTATGTCTTTGATCTCGGTGTCGAGTTCAAGAGCAACCAGCGCGTCGAATCTATGAAGGGTCTGCTGACGCAGGGCTACGACGCCGTGTTTGTCGGGTGCGGCGCGCCGCGTGGCCGGGATCTCGATGTGCCGGGGCGCAAGGAGGCAGCAGCGCATATCCATATCGGTATCGATTGGCTGGCTTCTGTTTCGTTTGGCCATATCACCAGTGTTCCGCCGCGCGTCATTGTGCTCGGGGGTGGCAATACGGCGATGGACTGCTGCCGCTCGGCGCGGCGCCTGGGTGGTTCGGACGTCAAGGTCATCGTGCGCAGCGGCTACGACGAAATGAAGGCCTCGCCCTGGGAACGCGAAGACGCGGTGCATGAAGGCATCCCAATTGTCAATTACCACGTTCCCAAGAGTGTTCAGCACAAGGGCGGCAAACTGCTGGGCATGACGTTTGAGATTGTCAATGCGGTTTACGACGAGAAAGGTCGCCGCACGCTGGTGCCAACCGGTGCCCCCGATGTGTTCTTCGAGTGTGACGAGGTGCTGGTGGCGGTCGGGCAGGAAAACGCCTTTCCCTGGATCGAGGCCGAGTGTGGCATCGAGTTTGATCGCTGGGGCTTGCCCACGCTGGGCAAGGAAACCCTGCAGTCAACCGTGCCCAATGTGTTCTTTGGTGGTGATGCAGCCTTTGGTCCGAAGAACATCATCACGGCGGTAGCGCACGGGCATGAGGCCGCGGTTTCGATCGATCGGTTCCTGAATGGGGAAGACCTGAGCCGCCGGCCGGCGCCGCGTACCAATCTGCTGTCGCAGAAGATGGGTATCCATGAATGGAGCTACCACAATGATGTGTCCGAGGACACACGGTTGAAAGTGCCATGGGTCAAAGCCGAGATGGCGCTCTCCAGCATCCGGGTTGAAGTTGAGCTCGGTTACGACGCGGCCATGGCCTACAAGGAAGCCAGTCGCTGTCTGAACTGCGACGTTCAGACCATCTTCAACAAAGACACCTGCATTGAATGCGATGCCTGTGCCGATATTTGCCCGATGGATTGCATCACGTTCACTGCGGATGGTGATGAGCCTGATCTGCGAACGCGCTTGAAGGCGCCGGCGCACAACCTGGCGCAGGACCTGTACAAATCGGGTCAGCTCAAAACAGGCCGCGTCATGGTGAAGGACGAGGACGTCTGCCTGCACTGCGGGCTGTGTGCCGAGCGCTGCCCCACCGGGGCCTGGGACATGCAGAAATTCCTGCTGAACACGACACAGGCCGGTCCCGCCTGTCGTGACAGCCACAAAGCTCATCTGGAGGTCGCATGAAGCGTATCGAAGCCATCAACGATTTCGTCATCAAGTTTGCCAACGTCAACGGCTCTGGCTCGGCTTCGGCCAATGAGTTGTTTTCCAAGGCGGTGATGCGCATGGGCGTGCCGGTGAGCCCGCGCAACATCTTTCCGAGCAATATTCAGGGTATGCCGACCTGGTACGAGGCACGTGTCTGCGAGCAGGGTTATCACGGCCGGCGCGGCGGCGTCGACATGATGGTGGCGATGAATCCGCAGACCTGGGATACCGATGTTGCTGAAATCGAACCGGGTGGCTACCTGTTCTATGACTGCACGCGCCCGATTCCGGAAGACAAGTTCCGCAAGGATGTGCAGGTCATCGGCATGCCACTGACCGAGATCAGCAATACCGCCTACCAGGACCCGCGTCAGCGTCAATTGTTCAAGAACATCATTTACGTTGGGGCCCTGTCGGTTCTGCTCGACGTCGATGCCGATGTTTTCGAGAAACTGTTTGCCGAGCAGTACAAGGGCAAGGAACGCTTGCTCGAGTCCAATATCCAGGCCCTGCATCTGGGGCGTGACTATGTGAAGAAGCACATCGCCGCGCCACTGGGCATTCGTGTGCGCAGGTCGGACAAGGTTGGCGATCAGATTTTTACCGACGGCAACAGTGCGGCGGCGCTGGGCTGTATTTATGGCGGTGCCACCGTGGCTGCCTGGTACCCGATCACTCCGTCGTCTTCGGTTCCCGAAGCGTTTCAAAAATACTGCGACAAATATCGGGTTGACCCGGTCACGGGCCGTCATAACTTTGCCATCGTGCAGGCAGAAGACGAACTCGCTTCCATCGGCATGGTGCTGGGTGCGGGCTGGAACGGTGCCCGTTCCTTCACGGCCACTTCCGGCCCTGGCGTATCGCTGATGACCGAGTTCATCGGTCTGGCTTACTTTGCCGAGATCCCGGTGACTATCATCAATGTGCAGCGCGGCGGCCCGTCCACCGGGATGCCCACGCGCACACAGCAGTCGGACCTGCTTTCCTGCGCCTACGCCTCGCACGGTGATACCAAGCACGTGCTGTTGTTCCCGCAGGATCCGTATGAGTGCTTTACCCATTCGGCCGCCGCACTGGACCTGGCTGACCGTTTGCAGACCCCGATCTTTGTCATGACCGATCTCGACATTGGCATGAACCAGCGCCTTTGCAAACCCTTTGACTGGGACGACAGCAAGCAGTACGACATCGGCAAGGTAATGACCGCAGCCGAACTCGAGTCGGGCAAGGACTTCGGGCGCTACAAGGACGTGGACGGAGACGGCATTCCATGGCGCACGTTGCCGGGTACTCATCCGAGCAAGGGTGCCTACTTCACGCGCGGCACCACGCGCGACCCCTATGCCCGTTATTCCGAGCGCGGTCCGGACTACATCTACAACATGGAACGTCTGCTCAAGAAGTTCAAGACCGCTGCCGACCTGGTGCCACAACCGCTGCTGCGCAGTGCGCCCGGCAAGACACCGCTGGGTGTGATCTACTTTGGCTCGACGGCACCGGCCATGCGCGAAGCGCTGGATGTGCTCGACGCGCAAGGCTTGTATCTGGATGGCCTGCGACTGCAGGCCTTCCCCTTCCCTGATTCTGTGCGAAGCTTTCTCGCAGAACACGACAAGGTGTTTGTGGTCGAACAAAACCGCGATGGCCAGATGCACACCCTGCTGGTCAATGAGCTCGACATCAATCCGGCGCGACTGGTTCGGGTTCTGCACTACGACGGAACGCCGATCACAGCACGCTTTATCGCCAACGCCATTCGCCAGAGTGTGGCACCGGATGCCGCCAAATTGCCCCAGCACAAGGAACTCGCATGACCTACATTGCAAAACCACGGCTGCATCACCCGACCCTGACCGCCAACAAGGTCGGCTACACACGCCGCGACTACGAAGGTCGCATTTCCACACTGTGTGCCGGTTGTGGCCATGACTCGATTTCAGCTGCCGTGATCCAGGCCTGCTGGGAGCTTGACATTGAACCGCATCGCGTTGCCAAGCTTTCGGGCATCGGTTGCAGTTCCAAGACGCCGGATTATTTTCTCGGTGCCTCGCACGGTTTCAACACCGTGCATGGGCGCATGCCGTCGGCATTGACTGGCGCCAACCTGGCCAACCGCGACCTGCTTTATCTGGGTGTTTCCGGTGATGGTGACTCGGCTTCCATCGGCCTGGGTCAATTCGCCAACGCCATGCGCCGGGGCGTGCGCATGGCCTACATCGTTGAAAACAACGGTGTTTACGGACTTACCAAGGGCCAGTTTTCAGCGACAGCGGATCGCGGCTCGAAGAGTAAAAAAGGCGTCATAAACAGCGACAGCCCGGTTGACCTGGTGGCGCTGGCATTGCAACTCGGTGCGACCTACGTGGCGCGCAGTTTTTCAGGGGACAAGGAGCAGTTGGTGCCGCTCATCAAGGGCGCTATGGCGCACGGCGGCGCCGCATTCATCGACGTCATCAGCCCCTGCGTGACTTTCAACAACCATGGTGGCAGTACCAAGAGTTACGACTACGTGCGTGCACACAACGACGCTGTCAGCCGCATCGACTTCATCACGCCGCGCAGTGAAATCACAACAGCCTACGGGCCGGGCGAGGTGGTTGATGTGCAGCAGCATGACGGCTCAATGCTGCGCCTGCGCAAACTGCATGCCGACTACGATCCCACCGATCGTTACGCTGCCATGAGCTACATGCAGACGCACCAGGCACGCGGTGAGGTTGTTACCGGCTTACTCTACATCGACCCGCTGGCCACAGACCTGCATACTGCGCTCAACACCAGTGAGCAGCCGCTCAATACCATGCGGGCCGACATGTTGTGTCCCGGCTCCAAAGTACTGGACAAGATCAACGCATCATTGCGCTGATTCGGATTTGGAACTCCGGTTTCAATTGCGCACCAACAAGGGAGGCAAGCATGCCTGAACGTACCGTTTTTCAATCCATGTCGCAAAGACACGTCATCAGCCTGGCGCCTCAGGCCACGATCTGGGAGGCGGCCTGTGTCATGACCAAGGCCGGCTGCGGCAGCGTGCTGGTAATTGACGGTGCCGGGGTGTTGCAGGGCATTGTGACCGAGCGTGACCTGATGACCCGCGTACTGGCCAAGGCGCTCAATCCCGAGAAGACAACGCTGGCCGATGTGATGACGCGCAACCCGTATTGCGTCGAACCGGAAATGCTGGTGTCGGATGCCGTTTTGCTCATGATCGAGCGCGGGTTTCGGCACCTGCCGATTGTTTCGGCAGCGGGAAAGATCCAGGGCGTGTTCTCGGTCCGGGATGCGCTGCCGCGCGAAATTGGTGCTGCAGTCAGTCTGGCCGAGTTTCACGATCAGGTGAACGACGCGCTCGGTTAAGTCTTGTTCTTTTTGGCAGCATCGCGCTGCGCGCGAGCGCGCGCCAGTGCCGCCTCAATCACGGCGCGCTTCTGGTCGAGTATCACGTGGTCGGTGTGCAGCGAGTGCTGTGCCAGATCAGCGAGTTTGAGCTGGGCCTTCTGTTCCAACCGCTCATTGTTTTCGGCTTGTTGGCGCTGGCGCCTAAGGGTGCTGGCTTGATAGCGACTGCGCGCCAGTTCTGACTGTTCCAGTGACCACGCCGCCCAGCCGGAGGCGTCTGCGCTGGCGTTTTCCAGTTCAATGCAATCGACCGGGCAAACCGGTAGACAGAGTTCGCAGCCGGTGCAGTAGGCTTCGATTACTGTGTGCATCAACTTGTTGCTGCCCATGATGGCATCGGTTGGACAGGCATTGATGCACAGGGTGCAGCCGATGCACCAGTTTTCATCGATGAAGACCACGCTGCGTGGCCCCTCGACGCCATGGCTCGGGTTCAATTGGCTAACGGGCTTGCCGGTGATTCTGGCTAACCGCTCGATGCCCTCAGCGCCGCCCGGTGGGCACTGGTTGATGTCTGCCTCGCCCTGCGCGATGGCGCGGGCGTAGGCGGCACAGTCCAGGTAGCCACAGCGGGTGCACTGGGTCTGCGGCAAGGCCGCCAGCACCAGCGCAGCCAACTCAGCCATTATTTCCTGCGCGCAACCTTCTTGACTGCCGCCTTGGCGACGGGCATCTTGGCAACTGGCTTTGCAACGGGCGTCTTGGCAACTGGCTTTGCAACCGGCTTGACTTTGGCGGTTGTGGCGACAGGCTTTTTCGCCCCTTGCTGGTGGCTCAGGATGAAGGCCTTGACCTGCGGATACACAATGGTGCGCCAGCGGTTTCCAGCGAAGATGCCGTAGTGCCCTGCACCTTGAACTTCCATGTGTTTTTGCTCGGACGCGACAACGCCGCTGCAGATTTTGTGCACGGCCTCGGTTTGCCCCGAGCCCGAAATGTCGTCAAGCTCACCTTCGATCGAGAACAGCCCGGTCGTCGTGATGTCCTGCGGGCGAACGCGTTCAATCTTGCCGTTCACGCCTTTGACGTCCCAGGTGCCGTTGACCAGGCTGAAATCCTGGAACACGACCTTGATCGTATCGAGGTAGTAGTCAGCGTCCATGTCGAGCACAGCGTTGTACTCGTCATAGAACTTGCGGTGCGCCTCGGTGCTGGCGTCGTCACCCTTGATCAGGTCCCGAAAGTAGTCGTAATGGCTCTTGGCATGGTTGCTCGGATTCATGGCCACGAAGCCGGAGTGCTGCAGAAAACCGGGATACACACGTCGGCCAGCGCCAGCGAAGTTGGTCGGCACGCGGTAGATCACGTTGTGCTCAAACCATTCGTGGCTCTTGCTCATGGCCAGGTTGTTGACCGCCGTCGGTGACTTGCGCGCGTCGATCGGTCCGCCCATCATGACCATGCTCAGCGGCGTCACTTCACCGCGACTGGCCATCAGTGAAACAGCGGCCAGCACCGGCACCGTGGGCTGGCACACGCTCACGACGTGGCAATTGCCATAGCGGGATTGCAGGTGACGAATGAACTCCTGCACGTAGTTGACGTAGTCATCCAGATGAAACTCGCCCTCAGACAGCGGAATCAGGCGCGCATTCTTCCAGTCGGTGATATAGACCTTGTGGTCTTTGAGCATGGCCTTGACCGTGTCGCGCAGCAGTGTTGCGTAGTGGCCCGACAGCGGTGCAACGATCAGGACGGCGGGCTGCTCCTTGAGCTTGGTCAGCGTTGCCGGATCGTCGCTGAAGCGCTTGAAACGACGCAATTCACAGAATGGCTTGTCGACTTCAACGCGCTCGTGAATGGCAACATCAATACCGTCAACATCAACCGTGCGCAGGCCGAATTCGGGCTTGATGTAGTCCTTGCCCAGGCGGTGCAACAGGTCATAGCCGGCCGACAGGCGCTGTGCAAACGGGTTTTGCCCCGCCAGTGACAAGGGGTTGCCATAGACCTTGGCAGCGGATTGCGCCAGGTCGGTCAAAGGCTCCATCAAGGAACGGTGCGTCTCGTAGAGTTGGTATAACACGTTGAATTTACTTTCTGGAAATGTTGCAGTGCAATATAACAGTTCTGGCGGGTCAGAGTTGGAGTAGTAACACCAATTTTCAACAAAATTTATCAGGATAGGTCCTGGCAAACGCATGCCAGGCTGACTTCCAGCACCTATCTGGGCGCGGAGTTTTTGAGAATGCCGCGCACCAGATTGCGGCTGTGCGCGCCAAAGTTGCTCATCAGTTCGGAGGTGATGCTGTCGAGGCGGGCACGCTTGGCAGGGTCCTGCTTGCTGATTTCAGCCAATAGGTCGATTTCTGACTCCTTGACGCCAAAGTCCAATGCAGGGTCCGAAACATAGGCATACGGCAGTGTGCTCACCAGGATATCTGTGAGGCGGCCACCCAGGGAGTGTGACTGGCGTGCAACGACGTCGCGTGCGTACAACTCAGACCCGATCGGGTAGCTGAAGTCCCGGTCTGAGCTGCGCAGTGATATTTCAATGTCCGTTTCGGCCTGGTTTTGCGCCGCCAGGTAAATCATTTGATTCTGGTACTTCTCCAATGCCAGGTGACGATTCGACAACAGGACAATCATGTTGTCTTTCATTCTTGGGAAACCAGTGGCGGCCAACAGGTTGATTCCGATCAGGCGGGCTGACGAATTACCGGGTGACAGACTGGCGTGGTAGGGCTGCGTCAGGTCTTGCACATAGTGCAGGGCCAGGCCGGTGAAGCGCCAGCCCCAGTAAGGGTGGCCACTGCGAAAAGCCAGCGCGGCCAGACTGCTGTACTGGTGTATGCGCAGCAGGGGAAATGTCTTCTTGATGAAGGGTGCGGCCAGGTAAATGACGCGGTCCTCATGGTAGAAGCCCATGTGGAACGGCGCCTGGGTCGAGAAGTAGAGTGCCGGGTTGCCAAACGGCTGTGCTTCGAAGCCATAAACCTTGCCCCATTCCGATGGGCTGTCTGACCACAGATTGATGTCCAGGCCGTAGTCCGGTTCATCGCAGGCCGAGGCCAGTACCGCCAGCGCTGCCGTCGGCTCGCCGGCCTTGACGTCCACGAAGCGGTAGTTCGAGTTGGCTTGTTCGGGCAAGGTGTCGACTGCCGCGTGCGCGAGCAAACGGCTGGCATCCGGTGCCGGACCCCACGGATCGGGCTGGACAAAGAGCGCAAACTTGCTGTTGGGCGCCACCCGCAGCGCCATCAGAAAAGCCTGGCGTCGTGCCTCATCGGAGCGAGCCGGATTGCTCTTGAAGGCCAGCGCCTCCGGGCGCGGTGGATAGAACTCAAGGTTGGCAGCCGCCCAGCTTTCCTGGCTGGCGAGCAGGGTTTCAATCGCCTTTTCCTGAGCCTTCAGGAAGACTTCCAGGGGCTCTGCCGCGACCGGTGCAGCGCTGGCAATTTCTGGCATTCTCTCGAATGCACGGTAGGCGGCGTAGGTGTGATTGCTCCAGGCCATGGCGTTGCCTGCCGCCAGGCCCAGCAGGGCGACCAGAGTCAGAAAGAATCGGTTCATTGACAGGTCTCCGAAGAATGCGCGCATCATAGCGAACCGATGGTGGCTGGCTGCCACTTGCAGGTCAACGGCCGCCACCCATCACTGGCAAGCCGATACCGGGCCTGGTTACTTAGAGCACCTTGGCAATCGACGCGCAGACGTGGTCGATGTTCTTGCTGTTCAGGGCCGCCACACACATGCGGCCAGTGTCGGTGCCATAGACGCCGAACTCGCTGCGCAGGCGCACCATCTGGTCCTTGTTCAGACCCGAATAGCTGAACATGCCGATCTGCGTTGTTATGAAGCTCATGTCCTGCTTGACACCAGCGGCCTTCAGGCCATCAACCAGTTTTTGGCGCATGGCCTTGATGCGCACGCGCATTTCGCCGAGTTCCTTTTCCCACAGTGCGCGCAGTTCCGGGTTGCCCAGCACGGCAGCCACGATGGCGCCGCCATGGGTTGGCGGGTTGCTGTAGTTGGTGCGGATCACGATCTTGAGCTGGCTCAGAACGCGGCCTGCTTCTTCCTTGTTCTCGCACAGTACGCTCAGAGCGCCGACGCGCTCACCGTACAGGCTGAAGCTTTTGCTGAAGCTGGTCGAGACAAAGAAAGTCAGACCCGCATCCACAAACTTCTGCACCACGGCGCCGTCTTCGGCCAGGCCGTTGGCAAAGCCCTGGTAGGCCATGTCGAGGAAGGCCACCAGTTGCTTGGCCTTGACGACGGCGACCACCTGGTCCCACTGTGCCGGCGTGATGTCGTAGCCGGTCGGGTTATGGCAGCAGGCGTGCAGCACGATCACAGTGCCGGCCGCAGCAGCTTCAAGTGCCGACAGCATGCCAGCGAAGTTCAGACTGCGGCTTTGCGCATCGTAGTAGGGGTAGGTTTCAACCGTGAAGCCGGCATTGGTGAACAGCGCACGGTGGTTTTCCCAGCTCGGGTCCGAGATCAGGACCTTGGCTTTCGGGTTCATGTGCTGGAGAAAGTCAGCGCCGACCTTGAGGCCACCGGTACCGCCCAAGGCCTGAATGGTGGCGACACGCCCGGATTTGACCGGCTCGCTGTCGGCGCCAAAGACCAGCGCCTTGACGGCTGCGTCATACGCCACGATGCCGTCAATCGGCAGGTAGCCGCGTGCTGTGGGCTTGTCCATCATGGTCTTTTCCGCCGCCTGTACGCATTGCAGCAGGGGCAGTTTGCCGTTGTCGTCGTAGTAAACACCCACGCCAAGATTGACTTTGTTTGGGTTGGTGTCAGCACCAAATTGTTCGTTCAAACCCAGGATCGGGTCGCGCGGGGCCATTTCGACAGCGGTAAAAAGTGACATGGGGAAGTCCTGTTAAAAGAAGTCAAAGAAAAGTGAAAACATTCGGCGCTTGCGGGTTTACCCTGAATTTTAACGGGCCTGCCACGAGCCGATTCAGGCTTTTTTCATACAACATTGACCTTGATCTATGCGCAGGTCTGCGCCGTGGTCTGATCCGGTGGCCGACATAAATCGCTACCATCGCTTCCATTGCGCATTGCGCGCCCCACTTTGCTCTGCCCTGTCATGTCCATCGCCGCCCCCCCTGTCACGCCAGTCACCGACGACGCTGACGCGCTGCGTGTCGGCACGTTTGTGCGCTTTCCCGATTCACCGTTTGAGCTTTATCAGCCTTATCCGCCAGCCGGTGATCAGCCCGAGGCCATCGACAAACTGGTGGCCAGCATCGAAGACGGCGAGGTGTTTCAGACCCTGCTCGGCGTGACTGGTTCCGGCAAGACCTTCACCATGGCCAATGTGATTGCCCGCCTGGGCCGTCCGGCGATTGTGTTTGCGCCGAACAAGACCTTGGCAGCGCAGCTCTACAGCGAATTTCGCGAGTTCTTTCCGCGCAACGCAGTCGAGTATTTCGTCAGCTATTACGACTACTACCAGCCCGAGGCCTACGTGCCGCAGCGTGACCTGTTCATAGAGAAGGACTCGGCCATCAACGAACATATCGAGCAGATGCGGCTGAGTTGCACCAAGAGCGTGCTGGAGCGCCGCGATGTGGTGATCGTGGCATCGGTTTCGGCCATCTACGGCATTGGCCAGCCCGAGGCTTATCACAAGATGGTCATGACGCTGCGTGCCAGCGACAAGATGGGGCAGCGCGACCTGATCATGCAGTTGGTGCGCATGCAGTACCAGCGCAATGATGTTGATTTTTCGCGCGGCAAGTTTCGCGTGCGTGGCGACACCATCGACGTCTTTCCAGCCGAACACAGCGAGATGGCGCTGCGCATCGAACTGTTCGACGACGAAATCGAATCGCTGCAACTGTTCGACCCACTGACCGGGCGTATCCGCCAGAAGATTCCGCGCTTCACCGTCTACCCCAGCAGCCACTACGTGACGCCGCGCGAGCAGGTATTGGCGGCGGTGGAGTTGATAAAGATTGAGTTGTCGGAGCGGCTCAAGGAACTGACCGGCATGGGCAAACTGGTCGAAGCGCAGCGGCTGGAGCAGCGCACGCGTTTTGATCTGGAAATGCTCAGTGAAGTGGGGCACTGCAAGGGCATCGAGAATTACAGCCGGCACCTGAGCGGCTCGGCACCGGGCGAGCCGCCCGCGACGCTCACCGATTACCTGCCCAAGGACGCTGTGATGTTTCTCGATGAGAGCCATGTGCTGATCGGCCAGTTTGGCGGCATGTACAACGGCGACCGTTCGCGCAAGAGCACCTTGGTTGAGTACGGCTTTCGATTGCCGAGCGCGCTGGACAATCGGCCGCTCAAGTTCGAGGAGTTCGAGCGCCGCATGCGCCAGGCCGTTTTTGTCTCGGCCACGCCGGGGCAATGGGAGCAGGAACACGCCGGCCAGGTGGTTGAGCAACTGGTGCGCCCGACCGGCCTGGTGGACCCCGAAGTGGAAGTGCGCCCGGCCACGAGTCAGGTCGACGACGTGCTGCAGGAAATCCGCATCCGTGTTGACAAGCACGAGCGTGTGCTGATCACGACGCTGACCAAGCGCATGGCCGAGCAACTCACAGACTACTTGAGCGACAACGGCGTCAAGGTGCGTTACCTGCACAGCGATGTGGACACGGTTGAGCGCGTCGAGATCCTGCGTGACCTGAGACTGGGCGCCTTTGACGTGCTGGTTGGCATCAACCTGCTGCGAGAAGGCTTGGATATTCCTGAGGTTTCGCTGGTGGCGATTCTGGACGCCGACAAGGAGGGCTTTCTGCGCTCCGAGCGTTCCCTGATCCAGACCATTGGCCGGGCCGCGCGCAATCTGCACGGGCGGGCTATCCTGTACGCCGACAAGATGACTGATTCAATGAAGCGTGCCATTGGTGAGACTGAGCGTCGGCGTGCCAGGCAGGTATTGCACAACGAGTTGCATGGCATCACACCGCGCTCTATCGTCAAGGAGGTGAAAGACCTGATCGATGGCGTCTACAGCGAGAAAGCCGGCAAGGAAGCGGACCGACTGGAACGCGATGCAGTGCAGC
>CAITXW010000004.1 GCA_903896425.1 uncultured beta proteobacterium
CCAGCGCGCTGCCATCCAGTAGCAGCAAGAGGAGTGCTGCCATTGTTGTTTTCAAGAATTTCATTTGGCAGCATCTTTCAGGATTTCGCTGGTCAGCGCATCAAATTCATTGTTGGCACGGCGCACATAAATGGCCGTGATCAGAACCGTGAAAACGATCACGCCCATGCCGATCGGAATACCCAGCGTGGTGACGCCAGCGCTAATGGGTTGCGCCAGAAAGGGTTTGTTGAAAGCGATCAAGGCGATGTAGCCGTAGTACACGACCAGCATCAGCAATGTCAGGGCCCAACCGATGTTGTTGCGTTTTGTTTTTAGTTCAAGGTACTTCGGATTCTTCTGAATCTTGTCGACCACGGGATCACTCATAAGGACTGTCTCAGGTTGGTGGTTATGAATTGCGGGACGGACTCGTCACACGCGGCGCGATTGTGCAAAGCCGGTCTGACCATGCCCTTACGCTGGGAATGGGGCAGCGCACTGTAGGGTTATGTGCGAGGCTTTACAAAATCATTTGCAAAAAACCTGTTTTTCACTGGGGTTTTTTTTGCTTGAAAGTCTCCGGGTATTCCCGCGCTTTTGCCTCCAAATTTCATATCCAGAAACGCTGAGCGAGGGTTAACGATAGGGCTGTAAGTTTCTGCAAGCCACGCGTCAGAGTGCAGTCAGTCGTCGATTTGATAGTCCGCCCTAGGTGCCGGTCCAGGCATCATTTGCAAAAACTTTAGGAGACATAAATATGGCAACAGCAGTGGCCCCACGGCCCATGTCGGAAGGCGAGAAGATGGTGATCTTCGCCTCCTCGCTCGGCACGATATTTGAGTGGTATGACTTCTATCTGTTCGGTGTGATGTCGGCCATTATTGCGGCCAACTTCTTCTCCGCACTTGATGAGAGCACACGCAACATCTTTGTGTTGCTGGCCTTCGCCGCCGGTTTCGCCGTGCGTCCGTTTGGTGCGCTGGTGTTCGGCCGACTCGGTGACATGATCGGTCGCAAGTACACGTTCCTGATCACGATCCTGATCATGGGCTTGTCAACGTTTCTGGTCGCCTTTTTGCCAACCTATAAAACCGCTGGCATCATTGCGCCCATTGCCTTGATCGCCTTGCGCATGTTCCAGGGCCTGGCCCTGGGCGGTGAGTACGGTGGTGCTGCGACCTACGTAGCCGAGCACGCACCGCACGGCCGGCGCGGCTTTTACACGTCATGGATTCAGACCACGGCAACCGTCGGCCTGATGCTGGCGCTGATGGTGATTCTGGGTACGCGCACTTACTTCGGCGAAAAGGAATTTGCTGAGTGGGCTTGGCGTATTCCTTATGGTATGTCGGGCATCCTGCTGGCGGTTTCGGTCTGGATCCGTTTGAAGTTGAACGAGTCGCCGGCTTTCGCCAAGATGAAGTCCGAAGGCAAGACGTCGAAAGCGCCGCTGGCCGAGTCTTTTGGTCAATGGAAGAACGCCAAGGTCGTGATCTTTGCCTTGCTCGGTTTGACCGCTGGTCAGGCCGTGGTTTGGTACGGTGGCCAGTTCTACACCCTGTTCTTCATTCAGACCTTCCTCAAGGTGGATGGACCGACGGCCAATATTTTGATTGCGGTCTCGCTGATTCTGGGAACGCCATTCTTTGTGTTGTTCGGCGCCTGGTCCGACAAGATTGGCCGCAAGCCGATCATCATGGCCGGCTGCCTGTTGGCGGTGCTGACTTACTTCCCGCTGTTCAACGCCTTGACGACTTACGCGAATCCGAAGCTGCAGCAAGCGATTCAGAAGTCGCCGGTCAAGGTTGTTTCGGACGCTGCCAGTTGTAACCTGATCCTGAATCTGACCGGTACGGCGAAGTTCACAACTCCTTGTGACCTGGCGCGTGTTTACCTGTCCAATTCCGGTGTCAATTACGACAGCGTAGCGGAAGCGGGCAAGGTGGCCACGGTCAAGGTGGGTGACAAGGCGATCGCCAGTTATGACGGTACCGCTGCCAACGCCAAGGACGAGAAAGCCCGCTTCGAGAAGGAAGTTCGGGCCGCCCTGAATGAGGCTGGCTATCCCGCCAAGGCTGATCCGATCCCGCTCGGATCGGGCAACTGGTGGATGCTGGTGCTGATTCTGACGGTCCTGGTGGTCTATGTGACCATGGTTTACGGCCCGGTTGCCGCGATGCTGGTGGAAATGTTCCCGACGCGGATTCGTTACACCTCGATGAGCCTGCCGTATCACATCGGTAATGGCTGGTTCGGCGGTTTCCTGCCGGCCATTTCATTCTCGATCGTGGCGGCGCAAGGTAACATCTACAGCGGCCTGTGGTATCCGATCATCATTGCGGCCATGACCTTCGTCATCGGCATGCTGTTCGTGAAAGAAACCAAGGACATTGATATTTACGCCAACGACTGAGCCTAGCGCTCAGGCTTGGAGCCGGCCCTCGTTGGCCGGTTGACAGAATCGGGCCCTCCGCGTGAGGGCCCACTTATTTTTTGGAGAATCGTGATGTGGAAAATTGCAGTGGGTTTTTTGATTTTTGCCGGCATTGCCTTGTACATGCTGAGCAAGGGCGGCGACGTTGACATGAGCGGCAACGAGCACGCTGAGCACGTGCCGGCCGCTGTCGCGCCGGCCTCGGCACCAGCCAGCGCCAGCAAGTAGCGCGCATTAGCGCGTAGCCCGTATGAAGCCGAAGGCGTAATACGGGGCTGTCCGTTTCCTACCCCCGTATTTCGCTGCGCTGCATACGGGCTACGTTTGACTGATTGACCCTGTGGTACCGATAGACCGGGCGAACTGCCTAGAATGTCTGGCCCTCACGGAAAGACAGCTAGACATGCCACACGGTTACATCCGCATTCGCGGTGCGCGCCAGCACAATCTCAAGAACCTCGATCTCGACATCCGCACCGGTGAGCTGACCGTGGTCACGGGGCCGAG
>CAITXW010000005.1 GCA_903896425.1 uncultured beta proteobacterium
CTGGTTGCCAGTTGGAGCAGTCACCCTCAACCCCGAGCGCGACAGCGTCATCCGAGACTACTCGGCCGACAAGCCTATTCAGCAGTTGGCTGCATGAATGAGGCGACAACTACCTTGACGCGCGCCGGGAGAAACCGAAGTTCATGACGCCGCATTGAATTTTTAATCCCTTAACATTTTTCAAATGTTTATTGAGATTACAACTTCCATCCTTAAAAATCCGCTGGATTTGTGACACAACAGGATCGGCGAGTGACAAGTCATACAC
The DNA here is from genome assembly GCA_903896425.1 of uncultured beta proteobacterium. GTDB lineage: Bacteria > Pseudomonadota > Gammaproteobacteria > Burkholderiales > Burkholderiaceae_C > Rhodoferax. Next base: position 269 of record CAITXW010000005.1, read on the forward strand.
TGCTGCAGATGAGCGCTCCGTTTGGGCCCAAGCCCGTACCCGACAAACTCGTTTCCTATTTCTGGAGCGGCGACGCAATTCGCAGTCGCAGCGTGAGTGATGTGGTGTTCTCGGCGCTGCTTGATGCGCCGGCGCCCTCCTCCCGGTTGCTGGCAGATTGGCAGCGGGATACTTCGTCGCGCCTCGGTCTGGAACCGGGCGACGTCGATGTCTTGTCGCTGGCGCGCGCACGCGCGCGTTGGCCGCAGTACCAGCGCTGCGTGCAAGCGGTGTCGGATTGGACGCGCACACTCGGTCTGCCCGATGTGCTGGCGGCAAGCGAGGTCGCCCTGATGGCCTGTCGGGGTGCGCGCTATCACCATGACGGCGAATACTATGGTGGTGCGGCCTTTTGCAATCTGTTCCTGAGCGAAGACCGCGAGTTGGACCTGTTATTCCCCGTTACCGGTCATCGAATCCCCATCGTGCGCGGCCTGGCCGTGCTGTTCGACACCTGCCAGCCGCATGCGGTTATTGCGCGCCACAGCAGTGGCTTTGATGTCGCTGATTTCCCCGACGAACAGGATCGCACGCAAATCTTCCTGAGCTGGGAACTCCCCATCGAGCAGGCCGACATCACCCGCGAACTTGGGATTGTTTTAGACGGCGAAGCGGCGAGCGCCTTGCAACTGGATGAAGAGCAAGTCTGGTTGAACGGCGCGCGCGCCAGTGTCTGCCCGCAATCGGGTCGCTGGCGCCGCACGGAATGCGCTCAGTCGAGGTCGCGCTATCAAGCGCCGGATTGATGGTGCGGGTGAGGATGTCACTCAGCGTTCGCGAATATCATCACGGCCTGAACAAAGGAACTGCCATGATCGACCTCTATTACTGGCCCACGCCCAACGGCTGGAAAATCTCCATCATGCTGGAGGAATGTGGTCTGCCGTACCGCGCGGTGCCGGTCAACATCGGCAAGGGTGAACAGTTTGCGCCGGCTTTTCTGGCCATCAGCCCGAACAACCGCATGCCGGCCATCGTTGACCACGAGCCACTCGACGGTGGCGCGCCGATTCCGGTGTTCGAAAGCGGCGCCATCCTGCTCTATCTGGCCGAAAAATGCGGACACTTCATGCCACGCGATGTGCGCGGGCGCTACCAGGTGATGCAGTGGTTGATGTGGCAAATGGGGGGCCTGGGACCGATGGCCGGGCAGAACGGCCACTTCCTGCTCTACGCGCCCGAGAAGGTGCCGTACGCGATCGAGCGTTATGGCAAGGAGGTCAACCGCCTCTATGGCGTGCTCAACACCCAACTTGGTCACACCGGCGCCTATGTGGCGGGCGACGACTATTCGATTGCCGACATGGCGATCTTCCCGTGGATTCGCACGCACACGGCGCAGCAGGTGGCACTGACCGATTTTCCCCACGTGGAGCGCTGGTACCACACGCTGCTGGATCGCCCGGCGGTCCGACGTGGCGTCGATCTGCTGAAGGAACTGCGCGCTTCCAGCCTGAGCGAAGAGGCACGCAAAGCGTTGTTCGGCCAGACTGCGCAAAGCGTGCGCGCTGGCGATCACAAACTCATTTGAAAGCGCAGCACCATGATTGAATTCTTCTTTGATTGCTCCAGCCCCTGGACCTACCTGGCCTTTCACAACATCCAGATTCTGGCGGCTGAACTGCAGGAGCCGATCCAGTGGCGACCGATTCTGGTGGGCGGCATCTTCAACAGCATCAATCCCAGTGTTTACGCCATGCGCGAGAACCCGGTTCCGGCCAAGCAGGCCTATATGCTCAAAGACTTGCAGGACTGGTCGCGCGAAGCGGGTCTGAAAATCGTCATGCCACCGCGGATATTTCCGGTCAACAGCGTCAAGGCCATGCGCGGCTGCATCTGGCTTGCGCCACAAGGCAAGCTGCCGGCATTCGCTGCGGCAGTGTTTGAAGCCTACTGGGCGCGCGAGGAAGATATCTCACAGGACGCCGTGCTGCTCGCAATCTGTCAGCAACTTGGCATCGACGGCGCGGCGTTTCTGGCCGGTATTGGCCAGGCCGCCATCAAGGAACAGCTCAAGGCCAATACCGAGGAAGTGATTGCGCGCGGCGGCTTTGGCTCGCCCACCATTTTTGTCGGCGACGACATGTACTTTGGCAACGACCGCCTGTCACTGGTGAAACAGGCGATCCTGCATCAGCGCCAGGGCTAATGCTGCACGGCATCGATGCCGAACACGCTGCAGTCCTGCGCGCCGTGTCCGGCGGCGATCAACTGGTCCATGCGTGCCCCAATCGCGGGCAAGGCAGCCAGCGGACGCGCACCCGCCGTCTCAGTCATCAAGCGCACATCCTTGCGCGCCATCGCCAACTCAAAAGTCGGGGCGAAGTTGCCCTTGGCCATGTTCATTCCGCGCCCACTGATGGTGCCGTTGATATCAAACAGACCAAGCGCACTGATCGCGTCCTCACCACTGACACCGCTGGCTTGCGCGATCGTCAGGATATCGGCCAGCAGTGCCGAGACGCCAATGATGGCGGCGTTGCCGCACAGTTTCTTGACGGCCGCCAGATCGCTGCGTGCGCCATAGTATTCGAGTCGGCCCGTCATCTTCGCCAGTTCCGCCTTCACCTCGTCGAAAAGGGCCTGCGGTCCGGAAACCATCATGCTGCCCATCGCCTTGCGCGCGGCCGGCGGGCCCATGAAAACCGGGCAGTGCAAATACTTCAGGCCTTGCGCCGCAAACTGTGCCGCGCGCGCAGCGGTGCGTTTGGGCGAAGTAGTGGTGTGATCGATGATGATGGCGTTCGCTGCCAGCCCGGGACGCGCCGCTGCCACAACTTCTTCCACGACGTCATCATCCTTGAGCACCAGATGCACGCGCAGGCAATCACGCACCGCCTGTGCCGGGGTCTCGGCAACGCTCACGCCAAAAGCCACCAAGGCCCGCGCCTTGTCACTTGAGCGGTTCCAGACCGTAACGCTGTCACCGCGTGCGGCGGCAGCCTCGGCGAAAGCGGCGCCCAAAAGACCGGTGCCCAGAAATGCTATTTTTGTCATGCGTGAAATCCTTGAGTGGGAGTTGGAGGGGGTAACACAGGGGCCGATTTTTACACCGAATCGAATAGTCCCGCGCGCTATGATGCCGCGTCCTGTGTTCAACGCTCCAAATAAAGGTCTACCCGCATGCTGCACCACCTGAGCCCTTTCCTGCTGCACTGGGGTATTACCGCGCTGGCACTCTGGGTCGCCAGCCACATCTTCCATGGCATCCGCTTCACCGACACGTCCTCACTGATCGTCTCGGCCCTGTTGCTGGGCTTTGCCAACGCCATCGTCAAGCCACTGCTGATCGTGCTGACACTGCCCTTGACGCTGCTGACTTTCGGCCTGTTTCTGCTCGTCATCAATGCGCTGATGATTCTGTTGGTCTCATCGCTGGTGCGCGGGTTTACCGTCTCGGGCTTCTGGACCGCCTTCTTTGCCAGCATCTTCATCACCGTGCTGAGCTTTGTGCTGGGTTCCTTCATCCTCGGTGGCGGCCCGGAACTGACAAGCCCCCTGCCAAGCAGCGGACTGTGGCTCTGAGGCCAAGGAAGCGGGTAAAACGCGGCTGTCGCGCTCGACTAACCCGTTGACCCAAGACCTTGCACTTGAATGCGGAACCAGAAACGTGACCCCTGTCCGACCTGGCTTTGAACCCCAACTTCGCCGCCCATCAGTTCGGCCAGTTGGCGCACCATCGACAGGCCCAGACCCGCACCGTCATAGTTGCGCGTGTTGGAACTGTCGATCTGGAAGAAGTTCTGGAACAGCAGTGACTGCTTCTGCGGCTCAATCCCGATGCCGGTATCGGACACGGCGAATTCAAGCGTTGCATGCTGCGCCGTGCACGCCACTTCACGCGCCTCGATACGAATGCCGCCCTGCGCAGTGAACTTGATGGCGTTGTTCACCAGGTTCGAAAGCATCTGGGTCAGTCGCTGCGGGTCGCCCTGGTAAGGCAATTCAGGTCCGATCCAGTTGCTCTCCAATGCCAAACCCTTGTCGCGCGCACGCTGCGAAAACAGCAACTGTACAGCGCCAATAATTTGCGCCGGCTGTAGGCGAACAGACTCAAATTCGAGTTTGCCGGCCTCGATTCGGGTGATGTCCAGAACATCGTTGAGCAGGTTCATCAGTGTCTGCCCGGAGCGCAAAATCACGCCGGCGTAATCAATACGCTCGGCTTCGGTCAGACCGGGCATCTGCAACAACTGCGCCATGCCCATCACGCCATTCATGGGCGTGCGAAATTCATGGCTGATATTGGCCA
>CAITXW010000006.1 GCA_903896425.1 uncultured beta proteobacterium
AGTTCTTCATTTTTGATGACGTGCGCTGGAATACCGACATGTCTGGCACCTTCTTCAAGATTGACGAAGGCGAAGCACCCTGGAATTCGGGCAAGAAGATGGAGGGCGGCAACAAGGGTCACCGTCCTACCGTCAAGGGGGGCTACTTCCCGGTGCCACCGGTTGACAGCACGCAGGACATGCGCGCCGAAATGTCGCTGATTCTCGAATCGCTTGGCATCCCGGTCGAAGTGTTCCACCACGAAGTGGCGGGCGCTGGTCAGAACGAACTCGGCACCAAGTTCAGCACCCTGGTGCAGCGCGCCGACTGGACGCAGGTTCTCAAGTACGTGGTACAGAACGTGGCCCATGCCTATGGCAAGACCGCTACCTTCATGCCCAAGCCCATCGTGGGCGACAACGGCTCTGGCATGCACGTGCACCAGTCGATCTGGAAAGATGGCAAGAACCTGTTTGCCGGTGACGGCTATGCCGGTTTGTCTGACTTCGCCCTGTACTACGTTGGCGGCATCATCAAGCACGCACGTGCCCTCAATGCCATCACCAACCCCGGCACCAACAGCTACAAGCGTTTGGTTCCCGGCTACGAAGCACCGGTGAAACTGGCTTATTCGGCCAAGAATCGCTCGGCCTCGATCCGCATTCCGTATGTGGCCAACCCCAAGGGTCGCCGCATCGAAGCGCGTTTCCCCGATCCACTGATGAACCCTTATCTCGGCTTTGCGGCTCTGATGATGGCCGGTCTGGACGGTATCGAGAACAAGATTCACCCGGGCGAAGCCGCAACCAAGGATCTGTACCATTTGCCGCCGGAAGAAAATGCAAAGATCCCGACCGTTTGCCACAGTCTGGATCAGGCGCTCGACTGCCTCGATGCCGATCGCAGTTTCCTGACCAAGGGCGGTGTCTTTACCGACAGCATGCTCGACGCTTACATCGAACTCAAGATGACCGAAGTGACGCGCTTGCGCATGGCGACACATCCGATTGAATTCGATATGTACTACTCCCTGTAAGCGCCAACGCTTTGTGGTAAAAAAGGACGGTTCATGCCGTCCTTTTTTTTGTGCCGCGCTGCCGGCGCATACTGGCAGGCCGGCCATGTCTGTCATCCCGCGTTGGAAACCCTATGAAACCTCTTCTGTTGATTCCATTGCTTGCGACTCTCGTCGCCGGCAGCGCTTTGGCGCAGGACCGGATCTACCGCTGCGGCAACGAGTACACCAATGCCGTGCCCAGTGGTCCCAAGGCAAGCGACTGCAAACTGCTCGAAGGCGGCAATGTGACGGTGGTGCAGGGCACACGCCCGGCAGCTTCGGCTGTGGCGCGCACGCCAGCCTCGGCAGCACAGCGGGTGGATCCGACCGAGCAGAAGTCGCGCGATTCCGATGCGCGCCTGATTCTGGAGGCTGAATTGAAGAAGGCGCAGGAGCGCCAGCTTGAGTTGCAGAAGGAATACAACGGTGGCGAACCACAGCTGCGCGCGGATGAAGCCCGCGGTTCTGCGAAGTACCAGACCCGGGTGTCGGAACTCAAAGCCAGCCTGCTGCGCAATGAGAGCGACATCGCCGGCATCCGGCGTGAGCTCGGGCGTGTTGCCCCGGGCGTTACGCTGAAATAGGGGTTTGATGCCTACGGAACCCGCTTTGGCAAACTCCGGCACACCGGCTGTCGGTGCCGCAGCCGTGCGCTTTCAGTCCTTCGATTTGCTGGCCACCCTGGTGGCCGTCGCGCACAGCGACGGCTCCGTGCTGTTTGCCAATGCAGCGCTGGAAGACGCGCTGGGCATTTCCAGGCGCTCGATTGTGGGCTCGCTGTTGCCGCAGAGTTTTACCGAGCCTCTGAATCTGAGCAATGCCTTGCAGGGTGTCGGGGGTAATCAATTTGCCGCACTGCGCTACGACGCACGGCTCAAGCGCCTCAATCGCGATCCGCTGCCGGTGCATGTGATCGTGACGCAAACTGAAATCGCCGACGAAATCGTTATCGAACTGCTGCCACTTGAGTTGCAGACGCGCCAGGACCGCGAGGAGCGGCTGGCAGAACAGTCGCTTGCCAACAAGGAACTGATTCGCAATTTGGCGCACGAGATCAAGAACCCACTCGGCGGCATCCGCGGCGCAGCGCAACTGCTGGAGATGGAGATGGAGTCGCCTGAGCTCACCGAGTACACGCAGGTCATCATCCACGAAGCGGACCGCTTGCAGTCGCTGGTGGACCGACTGCTGGCGCCGCACCGGCGTCCGCACCTGGTGGGCGATGTCAACATCCATGAAGTTTTCGAACATGTGCGCCTGCTCTTGTCGGCCGAGTTTCCCAAGGGGTTGACGGTGGTGCGTGATTACGATGCCTCGTTGCCCGAGTTTCGCGGCGACCGTGAACAACTCATTCAGACCATTCTCAACATTGCGCACAATGCCTGCCAGGCGCTGGTGGACCGCATTGCGCAAGGGGATGCCTGTCTCACGTTTCGCACCCGTGTTGCGCGCCAGACGACTTTTGGCAAGCAGCGCTACCGGTTGGCACTGGAATTGCATGTCATTGACAACGGGCCTGGTATACCAGCCTCGATCAAGGACCGAATTTTTTATCCGCTGGTGTCGGGTCGGGAAGGGGGGTCCGGCTTGGGTTTGACCCTGGCGCAGACCTTTGTGCAGCAGCACCATGGCTTGATCGAGTGCGACAGTGTGCCAGGCCATACGGATTTCAAGATCCTGATTCCTCTGCCCTGAGGAGTGGGTTCGGTCCGACATGGCCTATTAACATTTGACCTGAGGTGCCAACATTTATGAAGCCGATTTGGATCGTAGACGATGACCAGTCCATCCGCTTCGTGCTGGAGAAGGCACTGCTGCGGGAAGAGCTTCCGACGCGCAGTTTCACCAACACGCGCGATGTGTTGGCCGCATTGGGCAATGCGACCGACGAGACGGCACCGCAGGTGCTGGTGAGCGACATCCGCATGCCGGGCGGCTCCGGGTTGGATCTGCTGGAAGCGGTCAAGGAAAAGTATCCTGCGCTGCCGGTGATCATCATGACCGCTTATTCGGATCTGGACAGTGCGGTATCGGCTTTTCAGGGGGGTGCTTTCGAGTACCTGCCCAAGCCTTTTGATTTGCCCAAGGCGGTCGAACTGATACGGCGGGCGGTTGAGGAAAGCCAGCGCGAGGAGGTGAGCGAGGAGCAGATGGCGCAGACGCCCGAGATGCTGGGCCAGGCGCCCGCCATGCAGGACGTATTCCGCGCCATCGGCCGTCTTAGCCAGAGCAATGTCACGGTCATGATCACAGGCGAGTCGGGTTCCGGCAAGGAACTGGTGGCGCGTGCCCTGCACAAGCATTCGAACCGCGCCAGTGGCCCGTTTGTGGCGATCAACACGGCGGCCATTCCGAAGGACTTGCTGGAGTCCGAATTGTTCGGGCATGAGCGCGGCGCCTTCACCGGCGCGCAGACCATGCGCCGGGGTCGCTTCGAACAGGCTGACGGCGGCACGCTGTTTCTCGACGAGATCGGCGACATGCCGTTTGATCTGCAGACGCGCTTGTTGCGCGTGCTCAGCGATGGTCACTTCTACCGCGTCGGCGGTCATACGGCGGTCAAGACCAATGTGCGCGTGATCGCTGCCACGCACCAGAACCTGGAGCAACGCGTCAAGGACGGTGCCTTCCGCGAGGATTTGTTTCACCGCCTCAATGTGATTCGCCTGCGCCTGCCGGCGCTGCGCGAGCGGCGCGAAGACGTGCCCATGCTGACGCGTCATTTCCTGCAGCAAAGCGCCTTGCAACTGGGTGTCGAGCCGAAACGGATTTCTGACAGCGCGCTGGCCTGGCTCGGCACTTTTGCTTTTCCTGGCAACGTGCGCCAACTGGAGAATATGTGCCATTGGTTGACGGTGATGACACCGGCCCAGCTCATTGAGCCCAAGGATTTGCCGCCTGAGGTTGCTGTGACGGCAGGTGTTCCCGTTGACTTGCCGGCCGGGTCGTCTGCAGCGCTGACGAATCAGGTGGTGACGGAGTTGTCTGCGCCCATTGCGCTGCCACCGGTTGTTGGCGGCACGGCGACTTGGGAGGCTGGGCTTGAGGCGGACGCCATGACACTGCTGGCAACCGGGCGCAACGACATCTGGGATGAGCTGACGCGACGCTTTGAATCCCGCCTGATTCTGGCTGCGCTGTCGGCGACACGGGGACGGCGCATCGAGGCGGCGCAACGGCTCGGCATTGGCCGCAACACCATCACGCGCAAGATTCAGGAACTCGGTTTAGAGTAATTCGAGCAGCACCGGCGCGTGGTCGCTGGGGCGCTCGTTCTTGCGTGGCGTCTTGTCGATCACGCAGGCCGTCGCCATGGGCTTGAGCGCGTCGCTGATCAGAATGTGATCGATGCGCAGTCCCCGGTTGCGCCGGAAGCCGAAGTCGCGGTAGTCCCACCAGGAGTAACTCTTGTCGGCTTGCTTGAACAGACGGTAGGCGTCATGCAGGCCGAGCGCAATCAGGGCGCGCAACTCATAACGTTCCTCGTCCGTGCAGTGGATCGTGTCTTTCAGTCCCGCCGGGTCCCAGACGTCGGCGTCGTCAAAGGTGATGTTGTAGTCGCCCATCAGCACCAGCTTGGGGTGCGCTTTCAATTCCTCGCGCACCCAGTCGCGCAGGCCCTTGAGCCAGTTCAGCTTGTAGTCGAACTTTTCTGAGCCCGGCTCCTGACCATTGGGGAAATAGGCACCGATGACGCGCACACCGTCGATGGTGGCGCTGATGACGCGTGCCATGTCATCGGCAAAGCCGGGAATGTTTCGCACCACGTCAAGCGCCGGTGCGCGTGACAGCAGGGCCACACCGTTGTAGGTTTTCTGGCCGAAGCACTGCGCCAGATAACCCGCCCGCGCCAGTGCGTCAAAAGGAAACTTGTCGTCGGTGAGTTTGAGTTCCTGTAGCGCCAGCACATCAACCGGATTGGTGGCCAGCCAGTCCAGTACTTGCGGCAGGCGCACGGTCAGCGAGTTGACGTTCCAGGTCGCGAGTTTCATGGTGGGGCAGGGCGTTTGGGTCAGTCAAATTCAACATCAAGGCGGGACAGCGGGGCTGAAAAATCGCCGCGCCAGCGCTCGCCGGGCTGTACCGGCCAGGCGTCGGTCCAGGTGCCGGTGGTGATGACGTCACCCGCCAGCAGATCAGGCGCGCCGGGGCACTGGCGCAATTCGGTCAGGAAATGCAGCAGAGCGTGCAGCGGGCTGTCGAGCACATTGGCGCCGCAGCCTTGATCCACCAACTGATCCGCTTTGAGCAGGCTGACCTGGGTTTCAGCCAGCACGCTGTTGAGCTGCGTCGCGCTGCTGGCGAGGGCACTGATCGGGATGCGCCGACCCACCAGCAGGCGTGCATGCAGGCCGCCGTCAGCGACCGTGTCGGCAGCCTTGAATTTCCAGTCCGGCAGATGCGACTGCACGATCTCGAAACCCGGCGCCAGCCAGTCCAGGGCAGCGAACAGTTGTTCGAGCGAGGCGTTCGCGGGCGGCGTTGTCTTCATGCCAAACACCAGTTCGGGCTCGATGCGTGGCTGACAGGTGGCGGCCAGATTGATGCGGCCCTGACCGTCACAGAAACTCAGGGTGCTGTCGTAGACCGTACCCCAGATCGGCGCGTAGACGCCGTAGCGCGGCCAGATAGTGCGGTTGGTGAAGCCGATTTTGAAGCCACGCGGCGACTCGCCACGCGCTTCGCGCAGCTTGCGCTGCGTCAGTGCGCTGCGGTAGGCAGCGCTCAGGTCAAAACCATTGGTGGCACTGAGGGGTTCGCTCCAGAGCGTGCCCGTATCGTTGTGCTGGAGCAGGGTTTGTGGCGTCATGGCGCCATTATCCGGTGGCGCTGCGCTGCGCGCTTGTGCTCAGTTCACCAGCACCAGTTTGCCCATCACGCCGCGCGAGCCCATGTGGGCGAAGGCGGCTTTGAGTTCGGCCATGGGCATGCTGCGGTCAATCACGGGCTTGATCTTGCCCTGGCCGTACCACTGGGCCAGGGTCTGCATCATGGCGGCGCTGGCCTTGGGCTCGTGCTTGGCAAAGCTGCCCCAGAAGACACCGACCACGGAAGCGCCTTTGAGCAGCGGCAGGTTCAGCGGCAGTGCGGGTATGTTGCCGGAGGCGAAACCAATCACGAGGTAGCGGCCACGCCAGGCAATCGAGCGCAGGGCTGGTTCGGCCAGGTCGCCACCGACCGGGTCATAGATGACGTCCGGTCCTTTGCCATCGGTCAGCAGCTTGATCGCATCGCGCAGGTTTTCCTTGCTGTAATTGATGGTGGCATCGGCCCCAATGGATTTGCACAGCGCGCATTTTTCATCGCTGGAGGCGGCCGCAATGACCGTGGCGCCGCAGGCCTTGGCAATCTGGATGGCCGAGGTGCCCACGCCACCGGCGGCGCCCAGCACCAGCACGGTTTCGCCCGCCTTGAGTTGGGCCCGGTCCACCAGCGCGTGGTAGGAGGTGGCATAAATCATGATGAAGGCCGCAGCGTCGACAAAGCCAAATGCGTCGGGCAGTGGCAGGCACAGCGCTGCCGGCGCCAGGGTATGGGTGCCGAAGCCACCGGTGCCCGAGAGGCAGGCCACGTGCTGGCCGACGTGCAGGTGCTTGACGCCATCGCCCACGGCTTGCACCACGCCAGCGTATTCGGAACCGGGCACAAAGGGCAGTTCCGGTTTCATCTGGTACTTGTTCTGCACGATCAGCAGGTCGGGAAAATTCAGGCTGGCGGCCTTGATTTCGAGCAGCACCTCGCCGGCTTTCGGTACCGGTGTTGGCAGCTCTTTCCAGGTCAGGGCGTCAACGCCGGTGGGGTTCTCACAAAGCCAGGCATGCATGGGTCAGTCTCCAATGATTTGCCCGGATGATAGAGGGTGGCCTCTGGGCAAAATGTCTCACGCGTGACCAAGGCGCCAATTCGGGCCGGCCCCTACAATGAAGATCAACTCTGTTTCCCTATGAAAATCCTTATTTCCAACGACGATGGCTACCAGGCGCCGGGCATTGTGGCTCTGTATGAGGCACTGAAAGATGTGGCCGAGGTCGAGGTCATTGCGCCCGAGCAGAACAACAGTGCCAAGTCGAATGCCCTGACCCTGAATTCGCCGATGTACGTGAACCGCGCCAGCAATGGCTTTCGCTACATCAATGGCACGCCGGCTGACTGCGTCCACATCGCGCTGACCGGCCTGCTGGGCTATCGGCCAGACCTTGTGGTCTCGGGCATCAACAATGGCGCCAATATGGGCGATGACACGATTTATTCGGGCACGGTGGGCGCTGCCATGGAAGGCTATCTGTTCGGGGTTCCGGCCATTGCTTTCTCGCAAGTCGAGAAGAACTGGGGTGAACTGGAGGCCGCAGCGCGCACGGCGCGCGACCTCGTATTGCAGATGTCCACACAAAACCTGATTGGCGCCAGCCCCTGGTTGCTCAACGTCAACATTCCGAATCTGCCGTTTGAGCAACTCGGACACATCAAGCTGTGCCGGCTTGGGCGCCGCCATGCTGCGGAACCGGTGATTCAGCAGACCAGTCCGCGTGGCGAGACCATGTACTGGATTGGCGCTGCCGGTCCCGCTTTGGATGAAGCCGAAGGAACAGATTTTCATGCGACGGCTCAGGGCCACATCGCGATGACGCCCCTGAAGGTCGATCTGACCGATCACGACCGTCTGGGCTACTGGGCGCAGACGGCAGCCAGGTTGAGGCATGGCGATCACAGCGCGTCATGAATAAGCGCCCGTCCTTCCCGGCCAAGCTCGACTTTTCGAGCGGCCAGACCAAACCGGCAAAGACCGCGCCAGCGCCCGCTGCGGTCTCGCAGGGGCACGGAATGGACTCGAGCGCCGTGCGCATGGCCATGGTGCGCAAACTGGCCGGGCAGGGCATTACCGATGCGGCAGGGTTGTCGGCGATGGGGGTGATTGAGCGCCATCGTTTTGTCGACAGTGCGCTGGTGAATCAGGCTTATGAGGACACCAGTTTGCCAATTGGCCTGGGCCAGACCATCTCCAAGCCTGGTGTGGTGGCGCGCATGCTGGAACTGTTGCGCCAGGGCGCTCCGGCGCGCCTGGGGCGGGTGCTGGAAATCGGGACCGGCTGCGGATACCAGGCGGCGGTGTTGAGTCAGTTGGCGACGGAGGTCTACAGCATCGAGCGCCTGCGCGGCTTGCATGAGAAGGCGCGTGACAATTTGCGCCACTTGCGCCTGGCCAATTTGCATCTGCTGTTTGGTGATGGCATGCTGGGTTATCCCAAGGGCGCTCCCTATGCAGCCATCATTGCGGCTGCCGGTGGCGAGGCCGTGCCGCAAGCCTGGATTGACCAGTTGGCCGTTGGTGGGCGCATTGTGGCACCGGTGCACCGTGGTCCGGGCTCCGCCGGGCAACAGGCGCTACTGGTCATTGATAAAACACCGCAGGGTTTGCGCCAGACCATGCTTGAGACTGTTCTCTTTGTCCCTATAAAATCGGGCGTTGCGTAAAGGGTTTTCTATGTTCTGTTTGAGTACTCGGATGGTGTCTGCTGGCGTGCTGCTGCTCGCTGCCGCCGCGCTGGGGGGCTGTGCCTCCAAGTCGGTCAACCGGGCGCCGGTAGAAGATCGCGGCCCGGCAATCGGCAGAATCGCCGCGCCGGTCAGCGAGGTGCCAGCAGTGCCGGTGCTGATCAAGCAGCCGCCTGGTTTTGAGAATGCGGGCAAACCCGGTTACTACACGGTCAAGCCCGGAGACACGCTGATCCGTATCGGTCTGGACCATGGGCAAGGTGCCAAGGACATTGCGCGCTGGAGCGGTGTCGAAAACCCCAATCGCATCGAGGTCGGACAGGTGTTGCGTGTTGAGCCACCGCTGGCCAGCGCGGGCACCGGCGTCGTCGCCAGACCCGTGACCCAGGCCAGTGTCACGCCGCTGGCAAGCGCTCCGGCGCCGGCAGCGGCGCCGAGCAAGCCAGCGCCAGGCGTGGCGGCGCAGGACGACGAGATCAACTGGATCTGGCCAACCAACGGAGCGGTGTTGACAGGTTTCGATGAAGTCAAGAACAAGGGGCTGGACATCGGTGGCGCGGCTGGCGACCCGGTGCTGGCTGCGGCCGATGGGCGCGTGGTTTACGTTGGCGCCGGTTTGCGCGGCTATGGCAATCTGATCATCCTCAAGCACAACAACACCTACCTGACCGCCTACGCGCACAACCAGACCATGTTGGTGAAGGAAGACCAAGCGGTGCAAAAGGGGCAAAAGATCGCCGAGATGGGTAGCAGCGATGCTGATCGTGTCAAGCTGCATTTTGAAGTTCGAAGACAAGGCAAGCCGGTGGACCCGGCCCGCTATCTGCCCGCCCGCTAGTGGGTTCAGGCCGTGAGAAAAAATCCAGCCGGCAGCCGGGATGTCCCTGCCGCAACTGCGCCAGCCGATGGAGCGCTGGCAACCAGCGATGCCGCTGCGCTCGGCGGCGACACCCCGTCATTCTCTGAACTGCTTCACCGCGCCGAGGCGAGCGGTGAGTCGGCTGATGCGCTGACCGTTTACCTGCGCAACGTGCGCCGCACGGATCTGTTCACAGCCCAGCAGGAATTCGAATTTGCCAGCAAAGCGCGCGCCGGCGATTTTCAGGCGCGCCAGAGCATGATTGAACACAATCTGCGCCTGGTTGTCAGTATTGCCAAAGCCTATCTGGGGCGTGGTGTGCCCTTGTCAGACCTGATCGAAGAAGGCAATCTGGGTTTGATGCATGCGATCGACAAGTTCGAGCCTGAGCGCGGCTTTCGGTTCTCTACCTACGCCACCTGGTGGATTAGGCAATCGGTGGAGCGCGCGCTGATATGCCAGGGGCGAGCGGTGCGTCTACCGGTCAACGTCGTGCGGGAATTACAGCAGGTGTTGCGTGCGCGACGGACGCTTGAAAATGACGATGCCTTTATCGCCACCCGCCCCGAGGGCGTTCGTGCCGAGGATGTTGCCGCCCTCTTGGGTCGCGATTCAGGTCACGTGGCAGATTTGTTGGCACTGGCCGAAGTACCGCGTTCGCTTGATGCCAGTAATGACCGAGTGGGGGATGGCCAGACGCTGGGCGACTCGCTGGTGGATGAAGTCACGCCTGACCCTTCGGGTGTGACGCAACTGCACGAAGTCGAACGGCTGTTGCAGGGTTGGGTCAGCACCCTGAGCCCACGTGAACAGGAAATTCTGGAAGGTCGTTATGGCTTGCATGAGCGCGAGCCTGAGACACTGGAGGTGCTCAGCGTGCGTCTGGGCATGACGCGCGAGCGGGTGCGCCAGATTCAGAACGAAGTTCTGGTCAAGCTCAAGCGCCACCTGCAGCAACGCGGCATTACGCAGCAAGCGCTGCTGTGAGCGCGTTCTCATCGAAAGCGTCCGGGCCTACTGGCCCCGGTCTCGCCGACAATAAGACCATGACTGATGAAATGAATAATGCGCCGCCGCCCCCCCCCGACTGGCTGCAGGTGGAGTCGCGGGTTCTGGAGGCGCAGGGCGTGGCGCATCGCGCCGACGGCAAGGTGGTGTTCATCGAGGGTGCATTGCCGTTCGAGCAGGTCAGTGCCAATGTGCACCGCAGCAAGAACAACTGGGAGCAGGGAACGGTGACGGCGATTCATCGCGAGTCGTCACAGCGCGTCACACCGGGTTGCCCGCATTTTGGTTTGCACACTGGCGCTTGCGGCGGCTGCAAGATGCAGCATCTGCACGTGGCGGCGCAGGTGGCGGTCAAACAGCGCGTGCTGGAAGACAATCTGTGGCACCTGGGCAAGGTCAAGGCTGAGACCATTTTGCGTCCGATCGAGGGCCCGGCCTGGGGCTACCGCTACCGGGCGCGGCTGTCGGTGCGCTATGTGCGAAAGAAGGGCGAGGTGCTGGTCGGTTTTCATGAGCGCAAGAGCCGCTATGTGGCCGATATGAAGGTCTGCCCGGTGCTGCCGGCGCAGGTCAGTGCACTGTTGCTGCCGCTGCGCGCACTGATCGGATCCATGGATGCAGTTGAAACCTGTCCGCAGATTGAACTGGCTTGCGGTGATGCGGTGATCGCGATGGTGCTGCGCCATCTGCAGCCCTTGAGCCACGCTGATCTGGAGCGACTGCGGGCCTTTGCCCAGGTACATGCTGGCGTGCAGTGGTGGCTGCAGCCCGGCGGTCCACAGACCGTGCAATTGCTCGATACGGGTGGCACAGAACTGAGTTATGACTTGGCCGAGTTCGACATTCAGATGCGTTTTCGGCCAACTGACTTTACCCAGGTCAATCCGCACATCAACCGGGTTCTGGTCTCGCGTGCCCTGCGTTTGCTGGATGCACAGCGGCAGGAACGTGTGATCGACTGGTTTTGTGGTCTTGGCAATTTCACGCTGCCGATTGCGCGCCAGGCGCGGGACGTGCTGGGCATCGAAGGCAGTGAGGAGTTGATTGCCCGCTCGCGAGAAAACTGTCAGTTGAACCAGAGGCGCTCGGTGTCGAGCCAGACCTTGGCGCCAACTGAATTCGTGGCGAGGAACCTGTTTGAGATGACGCCAGCCCTGCTGATTCAGGACGGTGTCGCCGACAAATGGCTGGTGGACCCGCCGCGCGAAGGGGCTTTTGCGTTGGTGCAGGCACTGGCCGACTTGCATCAACAGAAAGTCGACGGCGCAAACAACCCGGCCACAGCGGGCGCGCAGGACTGGACGCCGCCACGGCGCATTGTCTACGTGAGTTGCAATCCATCAACACTGGCGCGTGACGCCGGTCTGCTGGTGCACCGTGCCGGCTACCGTTGCAGTGCGGCCGGCGTTGTCAACATGTTTCCGCATACGGCGCACGTCGAGAGCATGGCGGTGTTTGACCTGATAACGTAATCGGGGTTCTACCCCGCAGCCGTGGTTTGCGTGGCAAGCGCTGAGTTTTGCGAAGGGCAAGTTGGCAGCCGTCTTCCGCTGGACCCTGCGTTTCAAGATTGAAAACGCAGACTGCTTGGAAATTGTTCTTCTCCTGACCGGTCATAGCCGCCCCATGATTTCTCGTCGGCGGCCATTGGCGGCCTGGCGCTGGCCGGTAAGACTCTTCCATCTAGAGTCTTTCAAGACTGCAGCAATGTGTCAGTCACCGCCGGTGAGGCCGCCCGGCTGTTGATGGTCAAAAATGAATGACTGGTCCAGACACCTATGTAGAGCTCTCCATAGGCGTCTTTTGTTGACCGCCAGAGACCTGCCATTGCTTCCAGTAGCCCAGCGACGGCAGTGTTGGTTACGAATTGCTGCGCCGCTTCATCCATCTCATCAGGCTGCCGACTAACGGCAGCTTTTCATAGAGTTCTTCTGCCGCATCCCAGTAGTCGCGGTGCAGGGTGATGCGCCCTTCATGGTTCAGCACCAGATGCGAACCACCCAAGATGCACTGTGCCTTGCCCTGCTTGAAACGCCTGAAGGCAAAGTGAAACTCCCAGGTCAGGAAGCACTGCGTACCCTGCACGATGCGCTCGGTAATAAGGAAGCGTGGGTTCTCCAGATTCACATACATGTGGCGAAAAATACGCTGAATCTCGGGCAAGCCCTGGACATCGTTAAACGGGTCTTTGAAGCGTGCGTCGGGGGCGTAAAGGCTGTCCAGCGTTTCCACCCCGGCAGGGCTGAGGGTTTCAAAGGCTTCAACAATGCGGTCTACAGCGGTGTTCATGGGTCTTTCTAGGCCTGCCTAAGGCGGCGGGTGAATGCAAAAAATGCGGGATAGGGCAAGAGCTGCAAAACCTTCATCCAACGCGTAAAGCGCTTGGGAAAGTGGATCTCAAACTCGCCGCGCGCCCAGCCCTTAAGTATCTCTTGCGCCGCTTGCTCCGGTGTGATCAAGGCGGGCATTTTGAACTGGTTTTGGCGCGTCAGCGGCGTATCCACAAAGCCGGGGTTGATGAGCGACACGCCCACGCCTTGGGCATGCAGGTCGAGGTACAGCGTCTCAGCCAGGTTGATGAGCGCGGCCTTGGTCGGGCCGTAGGCCAGGCTGTTGGGCAGGCCCCGGTAGCCCGCCACGCTGCCCATCAAACTGATGTGGCCGCGCTGACCGGTATGCTGGTTTAGCGGCTGCGCCAGCAGTTGCGGCAGCACCGCGTCCAGCAGGTAGAGCGCACCCAGGTAATTGATTTCGTTGTGGCGCAGCAGGTCCGCCAGGTCGATGCGGCTGGCGTCCATGGCGTGGTAGTGGCCGGCGCAATACAGAACGCAATCCAGCGCACCCCGCGCTGCCAGGGCAGAAGCTGCCGCTTTGACCGCGAGCGGTTCCGTCACATCAAGCGTAAGCGCAAAGGAGCCAGGGTGCGCAGCAACAAACGCTTGCAGCGCGTCTGCGCTGCGGGCCGATACCACCACCGTCGCACCTTGCGTATGCAAGGCCGAGGCCGTGGCGCGGCCGATGCCGGTGGACGCACCCACCAGCCAGACGGTGCGGCCGTGCCAGTCACGCATGCGCGGGTTCAATGCCATGGCGCCGCTACCGCTTAACAAATGAAAGCGTCACCTCGCCCAAGCCAACGCCCCATTTGCGCATGGCGGCTTTGTTGAGCATGAGCTTGTCGTTCATGAGGTACATCCAGTCGTCAAACTGCACCTCGATCACCTTGCCGTCCACCGGCAGGGCCAGCGTATAGGCCCAGTTGAACGCATTGCCACTTTGCTGGCCTTCAGCGCTACCCACGACGTCGTCCGCCGTGCCGGTGTAGCGGCCATTGGCGTGGCGCGTCAGGCGCCAGATGCGCCGCTGGGTGGTGCCGTCTGAATAGCTGAAGGCTTCGTCCAGCACACCGGTGTCGCCGGTCCAGTTGCAGTTCATCACCACGGTAAAGCGTTTGACGACCTTGCCCGAGCGGTCGGTAAAGAGGCCGTAGGCGTCCAGCGTGCCGTTGAAGTAGTCACGCAACTCCAGCACCGGGGTTTGCTGGGCGTAGTCTTGAATTTGTGGCGTGCTGCAGGCGCCCAGCAAGGCGGTAGAAACCACCGCTGCGAGAAGTAACGATCGGCCGAGAAAAGAGCGTGGTGTCATGGTGTATGCGGCTGGGCCGTGGGTTGGATGATGAAAAAATGGAGTGCAATGGCCGCCAGCGCTTTGAGCGCACAGGGCAAGAGGCAGTAGGCGGTGCTGAGCAAGGCAGCCGCAGCCGCATCCCGTGCGCCAGGCACATAGCCCAACCAACCCAGCAGCGGCAGCGTCAGCCCTGCGGCCAGCGCGAGGTTGAGCTTGGTGGCAAAGTTCCACCAACCAAAGTAAGCGCCCTCAGCGCGACCTCGGTCACCGGCCTGGGCAATCACCCCGGCCAGGATTGCGCCCGGCAGTGCCAGATCGCTGCCCAAGGCCACACCGGACAAGGCGCACACCAGCAGGAACCACAGTGCATCGCCGGCGCCGAGTTGGCTGGCACCCACAAAGACGGCAATCGACAAAAGCATGCCAAAGCGCCAGCTGCGCGCCAAGCCCCAACGGCTGACCAAACGCAACCACGCCGGCATGGACAATGCGCCGCACACAAAGTACACGCCCAGCGCGGCAGACTGCATGGCCTCGCTGGCCTGCAGACGGTCTTGCACAAAAAACAGCAGCAAGGTCGCAGGAATGGCGCTGGCAATGCCATTGAGCAAATACACCGCTAACAGGCGACGAAAGTTGGCGTTGCGCCATGGCTGCCACAGTGCACCGGTGGTGACAGCCGTGGCTTGGACTGATGCCACAGCCGAAGGTGAAAGGCGCAGCGGCCGGGGTGCGCGGCTCCAGGCCCACCAGCCGAAGGCGAGCCCGAGGAGCAGCATCCCCAACATGGCAGGCACACCCCATAGCGAGGGCGTGACCGCTGCCAGCAACACCCCCACCAGCCCCAGCCCTTCGCGCCAGGCCACCACGCGGCTGCGGTACAGCGCGTCGCCACCCAGCATGGCACCCCAGGACTGGTGCGCCACCGACAAGGCGCTGTAGGCCGCATAAGTAACCACCAGCCAAAATCCTGCCCACCACAGCAGTGCGGTGGGCTCATGCACCAGCGGTAAAAACAGAAATGAAAACCCCACAGCCAGCACACAGGATGCCAGCGCTCCCAAGGCCAGCACCGCACGCAAGGAGGTGGCGTACAAACGATCACACAGGCGGCCCAGCAAGGGGTCAATCACCGCATCCAGCAGTCGCGCAGCCAGCAGGAGCGCACCCAGGGTTGCCAGCGACACACCCCACTGACGGGCATACAGATTGGGCATCAGCACATACAGCGGCAGCGCGCAAAACGCCAGGGGCAAGCCCAGCAAACCATAGCGCAGGCCGTCACTCACGCTCCAGGCCAGCGCTGCCGGTGTCGCCGCCGATGCCGCATTGAGGCTCATGGGGCCGTGCCCACCGCAACCGCAAGATTCGCTTGCGCCAGCAAGGCCCGACGCAGTTGCGGCTCAGACGTTTGCGCAGCGAGCCAGATGCCAAAGAACTGCTCGGCAAAGGCCGGGTCGCGCACCGCGCCCAGCAATCGGCCATTGCTCCAAAACACCGCGCCCTCGGCGGGCTGGTTCACGCCGGTGATGCGGTCGCCAGTCTTGACATCCGGAAACAGTGCGCGCATCTGACCCTCCCAAGCCGCTTCCTGTGCCGGGGTCATGGATGCCTGGCGGCGCATCTCGGCGATGGAGCGTTTGGCAATGTCCGCACCCTTGAAGTCGCGCAGGTAGGAAAGCTCCAGCGCAAAGGGGCTCTGTCCGTAGGCGGCCTCGGAAAACCCTGGCGCAACCCACAAGGTGGCCTGGTAAACCTCAAAACCCCAAAATCTCATCTTGGCTTGCCCCGACAAGGTCGCTGCGGGCACGGCGTGGCGAAGTTCTTGCGGCAGTGCCTGGGCTGAGGACTGCAAGCAAAACAGGCTTGCAGCCGCCGCCAACAAGACGCAAGCCACTGCTATTTTCATGACGGAAGTTGCGCTGGTTTTTGCAAGGTGTACTGCACCAGGCTGATATCACCCGTGTCAAACGCGGCTTCGCAGTAGGCCAGGTAAAACTCCCAGATACGCATGAAACGTCCGTCAAAACCCAGCGCAGCCACCTCGGCTTTGCGGGCCAGAAATGCATCACGCCAGCGGCGCAAGGTCTCGGCGTAGTCGGCACCGAAGGCAAATTCGTCCACCACTTCCAACCCCGCTGCCTGGGCCTGACGGCGAAATTCACGCGGGCAAGGCAGGCAACCCCCAGGAAAGATGTACTGCTGGATGAAGTCAGTGGAAGCCACATAGCGGTCAAACAGCGCATCATCAATCACGATGCTTTGCACGCAGGCCCGCCCACCAGGTTTCAGCAACCGGCTGACGCTTGCAAAGTACTCCGGCCAGTAGGCTTGCCCCACAGCCTCCACCATCTCAATGGAACAAATCGCGTCAAACGGCGCGTCCTTGATGTCGCGGTAGTCCTGCAGACGCAGGTCGGCACGCTTGCCTTGGCCGGTGCTCACGCCCAGGCCTTGCATGCGCGCATCGGCCCAGGCCAGTTGCTCGGTGCTGAGCGTCACGCCCACCACACTTGCGCCCCGGCTCACTGTGGCTTGCTCGGCCAATGCGCCCCAGCCGCAGCCGATCTCCAGCACACGGTCGCCGTGTTTCACGCCGGCCATGTCCAGGGCGCGACGCACCTTGGCGTCTTGCGCCGCTGGCAAAGAACGTGACAGGTCGCCCTCAAACCAGGCGCTGGAATAGTTCATGCTGTCGTCCAGCCACAGGCTGTAAAACGCATTGCCCAGGTCGTAGTGGGCGTGGATGTTTTTGCGGCTGTTGGCGCGGCTGTTGTGGTGCAGCAGGTGTTTGACGCGGTACAGAAAGCGGCCGAACCAGGTGCCAAAGATCATGGCGTCAACCTCCTGGCGGTTGGCCGAGAACACCTTGAGCAATTCGGTCAGGTTCGGTGTGCTCCAGTCCCCGGCAATAAAGCTCTCGGCAAAACCAATGTCGCCGGATTTGAGCGCCGCGCCAAACACGTTCCAGTTGTGCAGCGTGATGCTGGCGCTGGGGTGATGGGGCGTGTGCAGCGCGTGCTGCTGCGGGTGCTCGCCAAAGCGGCGTTGCGAGCCATCGGGCAAGTGCAGGGTGAGCGCGCCATGGCGCAGGTTTTGCAACAGGCGCAAAGCGCTGCGGGCGGCAGCGGGCGCGTCTTTGGGGAAGCTGGCGCCTTGTACGGTACGGGTGGCTGTGTTCATGGGGCTCCTGAAGGGGGAACTAGCGGGAAACAAAGGCTTGCGGCGGGGCCGGCTTGCGGAAAAAGGGCACGTTCTTCAACCACAGGCGCAGGGCTTGCGTATGGATGTGCAGCA
>CAITXW010000007.1 GCA_903896425.1 uncultured beta proteobacterium
CACGGAATGCGTGGTGGCTTAGGAGCACTGAATGTTGAAAACTTCTCTGGTGAGCGCTTTGATACTGGCCGGCCTTGTGGCTGCGCCAGCAGCGTGGGCGGCAGATGCGGCGCCAGTGGCACTGGCCACAGTGGCGATTGCCGGCTCCGGCGCGGCGGACGCGCAGCGCATGAGTTTTGACGGCGTGGTCGAGGCCGTGCGCCAGACCACCTTGTCGGCCCAAGTGCCGGGCGCGATCATCGCCTTGAGCGTCAAGGCGGGCGACCGCGTCAAGGCGGGGCAGGAGTTGCTGCGCATCGATGCGCGTGCTGCCAGCCAGAACGCAGCCGCCAGCGCGGCGCAGGTCGAGGCCGCACGGGCCAATCTGAACCTGAGCAGCAAGGAGCTGGAGCGCCAGAAGCAGTTGTTCCAGAAGCAGTACATCAGCCAGGCCGCGCTCGACCGCGCGCAGGCCCAGCTGCAGGCGGCGCAGGCGCAGGTGCAGGCGCTGCAGGCGCAGTCAGATGCGGTTCACACGCAGTCGCGCTTCTTCGTCATCAACGCGCCCTATGCCGGCGTTGTGAGCGAAGTGCCGGTCACGCTGGGCGACATGGCGATGCCGGGTGCACCGCTGGCCGTCATGTACGACCCCTCGGTCTTGCGCATCTCGGCACCGGTGCCAGCCAATGCAGCGACGGCTGCCACGCAGTTTGAAATTCCGGGTCTGGCCAGCGCACCGGGCTTGCTCGCGCCGAAGTCGGCCACGCTCTTGCCGGTGGTCGATGCCGCAACGCATACGGCGCAACTGCGGCTCGTTCTGCCGGACAGTCTCAAAGGCGCAACACCGGGCATGTTTGCCCGTGTCTGGCTGGCTGCTGGCGTGCGCGAAGGCGTGGCCAAGGCCGACGAGCGTCTCTATGTGCCAGTTGCCAGCGTGGTGCGACGTGCCGAAATGACCGGCCTCTACGTTGTCAACGAGCAGGGCAAACCGGCGCTGCGTCAGGTGCGTCTCGGTCGCGTGCAAGGTGACCGCGTTGAAGTGCTCAGCGGCGTCGAAAAAGGCGAGAAGGTAGCCGCCGACCCGCAGGCCGCGGCCAAGGTGCGCTGAGATGAACACGACCGAAAAAATGGGAATCTCCGGGCGCATCGCGGCGGCTTTCCAGAGCGCGCACATCACGCCGCTGCTGGCCTTGCTGGCGCTGCTGCTGGGCGCGTTTGCCGTGATGGTGACGCCGCGTGAAGAAGAGCCGCAGATCAACGTCACGATGGCCAATGTGCTGATCCCGTTCCCGGGCGCGGCAGTGGCCGACGTTGAGCAACTGGTGGCGATACCGGCCGAGCAGGTGCTCTCGCAAATGGCAGGCACCGAGCATGTGATGTCAGTCTCGCGCCCGGGCCTAGCCATCATGACGGTGCAGTTCAAGGTTGGCGTGGCGCGCACCGAAGCGCTGGTGCGCTTGCACGACACGCTGCGCTCCAACGCTGACTGGCTGCCACGCGGCCTCGGCGTGCTCGAGCCCATCATCAAGCCCAAGGGCATTGACGACGTGCCGATTGTCAGTTTGACGCTCTACAACAAGAGCCCGACAGCCACAGCGCTGGAGCTCGAACGCGTGGCGCACAGCATCGAGGCTGAACTCAAGCGCGTCAGCGGCACGCGTGAAGTGCAGACCATTGGCGGCCCCGGTCGTGCTGTTATGGTGCGCATCGACCCGGCTCGCATGGCCGGCAGCGGCGCCACCGTGAACGACCTTCGCAACGCCTTGCAATCGGCCAATCTGGGTCTGCCGGTAGGCGAACTGCTCGCCGGCAACAAGAGCGTGGCGATTGAAGCCGGACCGTTTCTGGCACAGGCACGCGAAGTGGCCGATCTGGTGGTCGGCGTGCACGCTGGCAAGCCGGTCTTCATGAAAGATGTGGCCGACATTGAAGATGGCCCGCGGCCCAGCAGCAACTATGTCTGGCACGGTCTGACGCAGAAAGACGGCGGCGGTGAATACCCGGCCGTGACGCTGACGATCACCAAGAAGCCGGGCGAGAACGCCATCGATGTGGCCAACGCCGTGATGCGCC
>CAITXW010000008.1 GCA_903896425.1 uncultured beta proteobacterium
GCGGCAGCTACTTCCCGATGACGGTCAAGAAGCATTTGCGGGCGCAGGAGATTGCGCAGCAGAATCGCCTGACCTGCATCTACCTGGTCGATTCCGGCGGTGCCAACCTGCCGACGCAGGACGAGGTCTTCCCCGACCGCGAGCACTTCGGCCGCATCTTCTTCAACCAGGCCAATATGAGCGCGCAGCGCATCTCGCAGATCGCCGTCGTCATGGGCAGTTGCACGGCCGGCGGCGCCTATGTGCCGGCGATGAGCGACGAGACCATCATCGTCAAGAACCAGGGCACGATTTTCCTGGGCGGCCCGCCGCTGGTTAAAGCCGCTACCGGCGAAGTGGTGACGGCCGAAGACCTGGGCGGTGGCGATGTCCACACGCGTCTGTCCGGCGTGGCGGATCATCTGGCGCAAAACGATTTGCACGCGCTGGCACTGGCGCGTCAGGCGGTCTCGCACCTGAACCATAAGAAGCCGTTGCAAGCCGCAGTGGCCGCGCCGCGCGCGCCGCTGTTTGCCGCCGAGGAACTGTATGGCGTGATTCCGACCGACACGCGCAAGCCTTACGACGTGCGCGAGATCATCGCCCGCATCGTCGACGGCTCCGAGTTTCATGAATTCAAGCCACGCTACGGCACGACGCTGATCACCGGTTTTGCCAACATCGAAGGCATGCCAGTGGGCATCATCGCCAACAACGGCATCCTGTTTGGCGAGTCGGCATTGAAGGGCGCGCACTTCATCGAGCTGTGCTGCCAGCGCAAGACGCCGCTGGTGTTTTTGCAGAACATCACCGGCTTCATGGTTGGGCGCAAGTACGAGAACGAAGGCATTGCGCGCAATGGCGCCAAGATGGTGACAGCGGTGGCAACCGCCGCCGTGCCCAAGTTCACCATCATCATCGGCGGCAGTTTTGGCGCCGGCAACTACGGCATGTGCGGCCGCGCCTACAGCCCGCGCTTCCTCTGGATGTGGCCCAACGCCCGCATCTCGGTGATGGGCGGCGAGCAGGCCGCCAGCGTGCTGGCCACCGTGCGGCGCGACGGTATCGAAGAACGCGGCGGCAGTTGGAGCAAGGAAGAGGAAGAAGCCTTCCGCGCGCCGATTCGCAACCAGTACGAGAGCCAGGGCCACCCCTATTTCGCCACGGCGCGCCTGTGGGACGACGGCATCATCGACCCGGCCGACACGCGCCGTGTACTGGCGCTGGGCCTGAGCGCGACGCTCAACGCGCCGATTCCCGATACCCAGTTCGGCGTGTTCCGGATGTGATGGACATTTTTCCTGCAATGTGTATCATTCTATAACTTTATACACATCGAGAATTGACCATGCGTACCAATATCGTGATTGATGACCAGCTCATGGCGCACGCCATGAAAGCCGGTGGCTTCAA
This sequence comes from uncultured beta proteobacterium, assembly GCA_903896425.1. Lineage (GTDB taxonomy): Bacteria > Pseudomonadota > Gammaproteobacteria > Burkholderiales > Burkholderiaceae_C > Rhodoferax. The sequence goes on from CAITXW010000008.1 coordinate 1,393, forward strand.
GACCAAGAAAGATGCGGTTGAAGAAGGTCTGCGCCTGATTGCCCGCCGCAAGACCTACGACGGCTTGCTCTCGCTGCGTGGCAAGTTGCAGTGGGACGACTCGGACGCTGCCTGGAAGCAGGCGCGTGATGCGCAAGTCAATGAGCCCAGCCCCGCGCCTTATGTGGCCACAGCGCCTGCAAAGAAAGGCCGCAAGCCGTGATTCTGGTGGACTCCAGTGTTTGGATTGACTTCTTCCGCGGGGCTGAGAACGCGGCGGTGGGGCAATTGAATGCGCTGTTGTCCGATAGCAGTTCGCCGATGGGGATCGCAGACCTGGTGCTATTCGAGGTGCTGCGGGGGTTCCGCACAACGTCCTTGTCGCGCCAGGCGCAGTCTCTCCTTTGCGACTTGCCGCAGGTGGAGATCGGCGGCATGCGCAACGCCCAACTGGCCGCCGAGCACTACCGGGCCTTGCGCGAACACGGGTTCACCATCCGCAGCCCGATTGATGTGTTGCTGGCGAGTTATTGCATCACCCACGGCCATCTGTTGCTGCATCGCGATGCGGACTTTGATGTGATCGAGACTTTAAGAGGGCTCAAGGTATGGCGTTCCGGAAGACCCAACAAACCAATTTGAAATCCAGGAGATATGTCGATGTTTAACAAAATTCTCATTGCGAACCGGGGCGAGATTGCTTGCCGTGTCGCAGCGACAGCGCGGCGCATGGCCATCAAGACGGTGGCGGTTTATTCCGACGCCGACGCCAACGCCAAGCACGTCAGCGTTTGTGACGAAGCCGTGCACATAGGGGCCAGCGCACCGCGCGAAAGCTACCTGCGCTGGCAGCACATCCTCGAAGCCGCCAAGGCCACCGGCGCGCAAGCCGTGCACCCGGGTTACGGTTTCTTGAGCGAAAACGAAGAGTTCGCCCAGGCCTGCGCCGACGCCGGTCTGGTCTTCATCGGCCCGCTGCCGTCGAGCATCAAGGCCATGGGCCTGAAGGCCGAGTCCAAGCAGTTGATGGGCAAGGCCGGCGTGCCGCTGGTGCCGGGGTACCACGGCGCGGATCAGGACCCGGCGCTGCTGCAGCGCGAGGCCGATGGCATCGGCTACCCGGTGCTGATCAAGGCCAGCGCCGGCGGCGGCGGCAAGGGCATGCGCGCGGTGGACAAGGCCGAGGACTTTGCCGCTGCACTGGCGAGTTGCAAGCGCGAAGCGATCAACAGCTTTGGCGACGACGCCGTGCTGATCGAAAAATACGTGCAGCGCCCACGCCACATCGAGATCCAGGTTTTCGGCGACACGCATGGCAATTACGTCTATCTGTTTGAGCGCGATTGCTCGGTGCAGCGGCGCCATCAAAAGGTGCTGGAAGAAGCGCCGGCACCGGGCATGACGCCCGAGCTGCGCCAGAGAATGGGCGAGGCGGCGGTGGCTGCAGCGCGCGCGGTGAGTTATGTGGGCGCCGGCACGGTCGAGTTCATCGTCGAGCAGCGCGCCGACGGCAGCATGGAATTCTTCTTCATGGAGATGAACACGCGGCTGCAGGTTGAGCATCCGGTAACGGAAGCGATCACGGGCCAGGATCTGGTCGAGTGGCAATTGCGTGTGGCGTCGGGCGAGCCGCTGCCGCTGCGCCAGGATCAACTCAAGATCAATGGTCACGCGATCGAGGCGCGCATTTGCGCCGAGAACCCGGACAACAACTTCCTGCCTGCTACCGGCACGCTGCATGTTTATGGCCTGCCGGATTGCGTGACCTTTGAGCGCGCTGATGCGCCGGTTGGCCCGCGTGTGCGGGTCGACTCCGGCGTGCGCCAGGGCGATGCGATCTCGCCCTTCTACGACTCGATGGTTGCCAAGCTCATCGTGCACGGCGAGACCCGCGCACAAGCGCTGGCGCGGCTCGACGTGGCACTGGCGCAGACGCACATCGTCGGTCTCAATACCAACGTGCAGTTCCTGCGCAACGTGGTGCAGAGCAAGTCTTTCGTGCAGGCCGATCTCGACACCGGGCTGATACCGCGTGAAGCGGATGTGTTGTTCAAACAGGAGAAGGTTGGGCTGACACTGGCCGTTGCCGGTGCCATTGCCAACACGCTGCTGCAGGAGCAGGCCAATGAGGCCGGCTTTGCCGATCAGTCGCAGTGGTTCGACCCCTGGGCCCGGCGCGACGGTTGGCGTTCGCATGGCCCGAGCACACGCCGCTTCGACTACGAGTTTGCCGGCGCGGTGCAGGTGGTGCAGATGACAACGCTGCACGACGGCAGTTTGCAGTTGGCCGTGGCCGGAGAGGTCGCTTCCTTCGCCTTTGTCACGGTGACGCACGGCATCGACGTGCGCTTTGGCAGCCGGCGCCAGATCGTCAACGTTTACCAGAACGGCGCAACGGTTCATGTGTTCTCGGCGCAGGGCGCAACCCAGATCACGGTCGTCGATGCGCTGGCGCACGCCGGTGATGCACAGGTCGAAGGCGGCCGCTTGACGGCGCCGATGCCGGGCAAGGTGGTGTCGTTTGCCGTCAAGGCTGGCGACAAGGTCAAGATCGGTCAAACCTTGGCCGTGCTTGAAGCCATGAAGATGGAACACACCATCGCTGCACCGGCCGATGGTGTGGTCGGTGAACTGCTCTATGCCCCCGGCGACCAGGTGCCCGAGGGGGCGGAACTGCTCAAGTTGGTGGTTGGGTAGCCCGTATGAAGCCGAAGGCGTAATACGGGGTTGTTGCACGTTGATCCCGTATTGCGCTGCGCTGCATACGGGCTACGGTTTCAGGTACGCTTGGCACCCATGAAAATCACGTTTTGCTGTACCGGTAACAAACCCGAACCCTGGCTGGCGGGTCTGCACGCAGTCTTGCCGGGGGCCGAGGTCACGGTTTGGGAGCCTGGCGCGCCACGCGCCGATCACGCCGTGGTCTGGGCGCCACCGCAACAGTTTTTCGATGAGCAAACCAGACTCAAAGGTGTGTTCAATATCGGCGCCGGTGTCGACGCGCTGCTCAAGCTGCGCCTGCCGCCACAGGCCACGGTGGTGCGGTTGGACGATGCCGGCATGTCGGTGCAGATGGCCGAGTACGTCTGCCACGCGGTAATCCGGCACTTTCGCGAGTTCGACGGTTACGCTGCCGACATAGCTGCTGGCAAATGGACATACCGCAAACCGCGCGAGCGTGCTGAGTTTCCGGTTGGCGTCATGGGCTTGGGCGTGTTGGGTGCGCGTGTCGCGCAAGCGCTAGCGCAGTTTGATTTTCCGGTCATGGGCTGGAGTCGCTCGGCGAAAGAACTGGCCGGTGTGCGCTGCTTCGCTGGCGCTGCGCAATTCAACGAATTCCTGGCTTCAACGCGCATCCTGGTGAATCTGCTGCCGCTGACACCCGAGACGCGCGACATCATGTGCCTGCAGACCCTGTCGCGCCTGCAAAGCGGTGGCTACGTCATCAACGTGGCGCGTGGCGCGCATCTGGTCGACGACGATCTGCTCGCGCTACTGGCCAGTGGTCACCTGGCCGGCGCCATGCTCGATGTCTTTCGCAACGAACCGCTGCCATCGGACCACCCGTTCTGGCAGGAACCGAAAATTACCATCACGCCACACACCTCGGCGCGCACGCTGCGTGACGAGAGCATTGCCCAGATCGCGGCCAAGATCCGCGCGCTGGAAGCAGGGCAGGCGATTGTGGGCATTGTTGACCCGGTGCGTGGGTATTGATCACCGTGGCGTTAAGCTTGCATTGAATTGAGGACTTGAACATGAATCTCCCCCCCCGCGTCAAACTGGTCGAAGTCGGGCCGCGTGACGGTTTGCAGAACGAAAAGCAGGCGGTGCCCGCAGCGGTCAAGATCGAATTGGTGCAGCGCTTGCAGGCTGCCGGCCTGAAAGAGATCGAGGTCACCAGCTTTGTCTCGCCCAAATGGGTGCCGCAGATGGCCGACAACGCCGAGGTCATGGCCGGCATTGCACGCCAGAGTGGCGTGCGCTACTCGGTGCTGACGCCCAATCTGCAGGGTTTTGAGGCCGCGCTGAAATCAAAACCCGACGAGATCGTGGTCTTTGGCGCGGCCAGCGAGGCTTTCAGCCGCAAGAACATCAATTGCAGCATTGCCGAGAGCATTGAACGCTTCGCGCCGGTGGTGCAGGCGGCGCGCGCGGCCGGCATCTACGTTCGCGGCGCCATGTCCTGCAGCGTCGGTTGTCCGTACGAAGGTGAGGTGGCGCCGGAGCGCGTCGGCTACTTGGCGGGCCTGATGAAGGGCATTGGCGTGCAGCACGTCGGCATCGCCGACACCATTGGCGTGGGCACGCCGATCAAGGTGCAGCGCGCGATTGAAGCCACGCTCAAACACTATGACATCAACGATGTCTCGGGCCATTTCCACGACACCTACGGGCAGGCGCTGGCCAACACCTTGATCAGCCTGCAGATGGGCGTCTGGCAGTTCGATACGTCGATCGCCGGCCTGGGCGGCTGTCCCTACGCCAAGGGCGCCACCGGCAATGTGGCCAGTGAAGACGTGGTCTACCTGCTGCACGGCATGGGCATTGAGACCGGCATCGACCTTGACAAACTGATTGACGCCGGAGCGTTCATCAACGATTTTCTGCAACGCAAATCGGGCTCACGGGTTGCCAGTGCGCTGCTCAATAAGCGAGTGAACGCATGAGTGAGTTACCTGAAGGCGTGCAGCGCATTGCGGCTGCTTTGCTGGCACAAGGCCATCCGCATGCGCCGGTGCTGCTGGACGACGCCGCGCGCACGGCGCAACAGGCGGCTGACGCCCTGGGCATCGCACTGGGCCAGATCGCCAAGAGCATCATCTTCCGGCGCAAGACCGACGATGTCGCGGTGCTGGTCGTGACCTCCGGTGACCGGCGTGTTGACGAGAAGAAGGTCGAGGCCCTGCTCGGCAAACTGGGCCGCGCCGATGCCGCTTTCGTCAAGGAAAAAACCGGCTATTCGATCGGCGGCGTGCCACCGATTGCGCACGCTACACCCTCGGTGACGCTGATTGACCAGGAACTGTTGCGCTTTGAAGTGATCTGGGCCGCAGCCGGGCACCCGCATGGCGTCTTCAAGCTCAGTCCGCAGGACCTGACGCGTCTGTCCGGCGCGCCGCTGGCCGATGTGGTGGTGGCCGTGCCATGAACAGCCCTGAGACGATCCCGTCGCCCTGCATTGAAGTCTGTCGCATGAACGAACAGTCCGGACTGTGCGAGGGTTGCTGGCGCAGCCTTGCCGAGATCGTCCAATGGGCTAACGCAGACGATGACGAAAAGCGGCTCATCCTGGCACGCATCGAACAACGTGTGGCGCAACAATTCTCATGAAGCAAATTACGTTTTATCTCGACTTCATTTCGCCCTACGCCCACCTGGCGTTTGAAAAATTGCCGCAGGCCTTGGTGGGGCACAGTTACAGCGTGACCTACAAACCGGTGCTGTTTGCCGCATTGCTCAAGCACCATGGGCAACTCGGTCCGGCCGAGATCGCTGGCAAGCGCGACTGGACCTACCGGCAGGTGCTGTGGCTGGCGCAGCGCGAAGGCATTGCGCTGCAATTGCCGGCAACGCATCCGTTCAATCCACTGGGCTTGTTGCGCCTGGCGCTGGCATGCGATGCCAATGGCGAGCCGAACCGCTACGTTTGCGAAACCGTGTTTCGCCATGTCTGGCACGGCGGCCTTGAGGCCAGTGACGCGGCGCGTCTGCAAGCCTTGACACAGCAACTGGCCCCGGCGCGCGCGGTTGACAGCAATGTCGTCAAGGCGCAACTCAAGGCCAATACCGATGACGCGATTGCACGCGGCGTCTTCGGCGTGCCGACTTTTGCGGTGGATGACAAACTGTTCTGGGGTTTTGATGCGCTGCCCATGCTCACAGCCTATTTGTCGGGCGACGCCTGGTTCGGTACCGCGTGGGATGGCGCCGCCAGCGTAGTGTCAGGCGTGCAACGTTAAATATCACGCATGCCAAACGCCTTCAATTTTTCCGCTTCGCCCTTTGACTGTCTGAACCCGGACGAGCAGCGGCTGGTTCGCAACAGCGTTGACGTGGTCTATTTTCGCGAGGGTGAGACGATTCTGGAAGTCGGCAGCGCGCCGACCCATTTGTTCGTCATCATCAAAGGTTACGTGACCCAGCTCGATGGCAACGAAGTCACCACCACCTACGGGCCCGATGACTGTTTCGATGGTCGCGGATTGGTGGCGGGGCGTGTCAGCAGCCGCTTTGTGGCGTCGCAGGAGGTGGTGGCCTACCAGTTGGCGCACCAGGCGGTGAGTGACCTGATTGCATCAAACGCCACTTTTGGCGCGCTGCTTTTTTCTGATCTCGGCGACAAGCTCAGCGCCTTGTCGCAGCGCAAGGGCCAGCACGAATTGCAGTCGCTCACGCTTTCACGGGTGGACGAGGCCTTTTTGCGGCCAGCCCATTTTGTCGATGCGGATACCGACATCCTGTCGGTCGTCAAATTGTTCCAGCAACATCGCCTCTCCAGCGTGCTGGTGCGTGACAGGCAGAGCACGCCTGAGCGCCTGGGTATTTTTTCCACCACCGCCTTGCAGCGTGCCATTCTGGACGGGCGGCCGCTGGACCAGTTGGCGGTGGGCGAGTTGAGCAATTACGCATTGATTGAGGTTGCGCCGTCGGACCAGCTGGGCGACGCCATGGCCGTCATGCTGCGCCAGCGTGTGCACCGGGTTGTGGTGTCTGATGCGGGCCAGGTGGTCGGCATTCTGGAGGCGCTCGACCTGTTCAGTTTTCTCTCGAACCAGTCGCACCTGATCACGGTTGAGATTGAGGAGGCGAAAGACCTGGCGGGCCTGAGTCAGGCGGCGGCACGCATCACGCGCATGATTGCCCTGCTGTACCGCAGCGGTTCGCGCATCAACCTGATTGCCAAACTGGTGCAGCAACTCAACTCGCGTCTGTTTGAGCGGGCCTGGAATCTGATTGCGCCGGCGGAGCTGGTTGCCAACAGTTGTCTGTTTGTGATGGGCAGCGAGGGCCGCGGCGAGCAGTTGCTCAAGACCGATCAGGATAACGGCCTGATCCTGCGCGATGGCTACAAAGCACCGGACAATCTGGCGGCCATCTGCCAGCGCTTTTCCAGCGCGCTGGAAGACTTTGGCTATCCACCCTGCCCGGGCCTGATCATGGTGAGCAACCCGCAGTGGTGCAAGAGCGCCAGCCAATTCGGACAGATGACGCGCCAGTGGCTGATCATGCCCGATGGCGACAGCCTGATGAATCTGGCGATCTTCATGGACGCGCACACGGTCTGCGGTGATGACCAACTGCTCGACGCGGTGCGCCGCGGCCTGATGACGCTGGCGACTGACAACGATGCCGTGCTGAGCCGTTTTGCCGCTGCCATTGATTCCTTTGGCGGCAGCACCGGTTGGTGGAACCGGCTGCTGGGGCTGGGTGATGCCGAGTCGCAACTGAATCTGAAGAAGGAAGGCATTTTCCCGCTGGTGCACGGTCTGCGCAGTCTGGCCATGGCCCACCGCGTTCCGGAGATCAGCAGCGCCGGGCGTATCGCTGCGCTGGTCAAGGAGGGCAAGCTTGATGCCGCCCTCGGTGTCGATCTGACCGAGAGCCTGTACTTCTTCATGGGCCTGCGGCTCAAGGTGGGGCTGGCCGAACTGGAGACCGGACAGATCGTGACCGGCGCCGTCAACGTGGCGCGCCTGAGCAGCCTGGAGCGCGACCTGCTGAAGGACGCGCTGGCGGTGGTGAAGCGCTTCAAGGTTCTGCTGCGCTATCGCTTCCACCTCGACGCGGTCTGATGCAGGATTTTTTTCTACCCTCAATCTGGTGGGCGGCGCTCAAGCGCGAGTGGCTGCTGTACCACTTGGGAGACCCCACTTTTCGTTTCATGTTCGACCCGGCGCCAGCCAATGAGTGGGTTGCGCTCGATTGCGAGACCACCGGTTTGAACGTGCGCAGCGACGAGATCATTTCGATTGGTGCTGTGCGCATCGTCGGCCAGCGCATCATGACCAGCGAGCGGCTTGAATTGCTGGTGCGACCCGAACGCGGCGTGTCGCCCGAGAGCGTGCGCATCCACCGCTTGCGCGAACGCGATGTGGCGCAGGGCCTGCCGATTGCAGAGGCGGTCAAGCGGCTGATGCATTTCATCGGCAGTCGGCCGCTGGTGGGTTAC
>CAITXW010000009.1 GCA_903896425.1 uncultured beta proteobacterium
CGCAAAACCCGAGGAACCGACACCATGAGCAAGAGCTATCTGCTGGCCATCGACAACGGCACCCAGAGCGTGCGCGCCCTGCTGTTTGACGCGCATGGCAACCTGGTTGACAAATCGCAGGTGGCGATCGACAGCTACCAGTCGCCGCAGCCGGGCTGGGTGGAAAACGATCCCGAAGCCTTCTGGCAGGCCTTGTGCCAGGCCTGCCAACACCTGTGGGCCAACACCAGCGTGCCCAAGAGCGCAGTGGCGGGTGTGGTCATCACGACCCAGCGCGCCACCACGATTGCGCTGGACAAGGCGGGCAAACCACTGCGTCCGGCCATGATCTGGCTCGATCAGCGCAGAGCCGATGTCACGCCCAAGCTCAAGTGGTGGTGGGAAGCGGCGTTTCGCGCCATTGGCATGCGCGATACCGTGCGCTTTTTTCAAAGAGAGGCCGAGGCCAACTGGATCGCACAACACCAACCCGAGATCTGGGCCAAGACCGACAAGTTCCTGCTGCTCTCGGGCTACCTCAACTACCGCTTTACCGGCAAATTCGTGGACTCGATTGCGTCCCAGGTTGGCTACATCCCATTCGATTACAAGAAGGGCTGCTGGGCTGCCAAGTCTGACTGGAAATGGCAAGTGCTGCCGATCCGCCCGTCCATGCTGCCCGAACTGGTGAGCGCTGGAACCATCATCGGCGCGGTCAGCGCGCAAGTGGCGCTGGACACCGGAATTCCTGAAGGCACGCCGGTCATTGCCGGCGCTGCGGACAAAGCCTGCGAGGTGATCGGCGCCGGTTGTCTGACACCCGAAATTGCCTGCCTGTCCTACGGCACAACCGCCACCGTCAACACCACCACAGCACGCTACCTGGAAGCCACGCCTTTTATTCCACCGTACCAGGCCGCGGTGCCGAATCACTACAACACCGAAATCCAGATCACGCGGGGCTTCTGGATGGTGAGCTGGTTCAAGGAGCAGTTTGGCCTGCACGAAAAACAGATTGCCCAGAGGCGCGGTGTCGCGCCGGAAACCCTGTTTGACGAACTGGTCAACGCCGTGCCGCCGGGCGCGCAGGGCTTGATGCTGCAACCCTTCTGGAACCCCGGCATCAAGGTTCCCGGTCCCGAGGCCAAGGGCGCCATCATCGGTTTTGGCGATGTGCACAACCGCGCCCATTTGTACCGCGCCATCCTCGAAGGCCTGGCCTACGCGCTGCGCGAGGCCAAGGAGCGCATCGAAAAACGCGGCGGTACCCGCATCACCAAAGTGCGCGTCTCCGGTGGTGGCTCGCAAAGCGACGCCGCCATGCAGATCACGGCCAACATCTTCAACCTGCCGTGTGAGCGTCCGCACCTGTACGAGACCAGTGGCTTGGGTGCAGCGATACTGGCAGCGGTCAGCCTGAAAATTCACCCGGACTTTGAAACGGCCATCGCCAAGATGACCCGCATTGGCCAGGTGTTCCTGCCCGAACCGGTGCACGCAGCGACCTACGAGCAGCTCTACCGTCGCGTCTACTGCCGCATGTACCAGCGCCTGCAACCCCTGTATCTGGACATTCAAAAAATCACGGGCTATCCGGATCGTTGAGCGGATAATTTCCTGATGGAGGTACCAAGATGACCCAAGAACAACGCATTCACCGCAGCAGCGCCGTTGCAGATCGAACCCCGGGCGTGACCGACCTGTCACGCCGCAACCTGCTGAAGGTGGGCTTCGGTTTCACCGCTGCCACCACCTGTGCTGCCATCCTGCCCGGTCTGTCCGGTTGCAGCAGCAGCGACAAGCTCGCGGCGACGGGCATGAAATTTTTGAACGCCGGCGACGTTGCCATGTTCAGTGCCTTGATTCCGGTTGTGGTCAGCGATGTGGCGGCGCTCGACGCGGCGCAGAAAAAGCAGACCATCAACACGGTGCTCAACAACATTGACGCCGCCTGCTCGGCCCTGGTCGCGCACCAGCAAGCCGAACTGCGAAAGCTGATGGACCTGCTCGCCGTTGGACTGCTGCGCCGCTTGTTGACGGGTGTCGGGGATTGGCGCGCGGCCAGCCCGCAGGATATCGAGAACTTTCTCACGCGCTGGCGCTCCAGCCGCTTTGCAACGCTGACCGCGGGCGTCAATGCGCTGATGAAACTCTGTGCCGTGGCGTATTACGTGTTGCCCCAGGCGTGGCCGGCGGTCGGCTATCCGGGGCCGCTTAAGTACGTCTTTGACGCCGCCAATTCCTGACGCGGCGGCGCAAGCCCCAGCCTGATTGCAACTCACAAAATTATTCGGGAGAAAACGCCATGGCATTTCCAAACATTTACAGCGCGGGCATCGCGTCGGGATGGAAGATCATTGATGCCTCCACCTTGAAGTCGCCTCTCGCCATTGAGGCCGATGTCGCCATCATCGGCACCGGTGCCGGCGGCGGTGTGGCGGCTGAAATCCTGAGCCTGGCCGGACTCAAGGTCGTCATGCTTGAGGAAGGTCCGCTCAAGACCTCGGACAGCTTCAAGGACATGGACGAAGCGCGCGCCTACCGCGACCTCTACCAGGAAGGTGCGGGCCGCGCCACCGCGGACGGCGCCATTTCGATTTTGCAAGGCCGCTGTGTAGGCGGCAGCACCACGGTGAACTGGACTTCGAGTTTTCGCACGCCGCGCCAAACCCTGGCCCACTGGGCTGCGCAACATGAGGTGGTGGGCCACGGCGAAAAGGAGATGGCGCCCTGGTTTGCCAGGATGGAGCAGCGTCTCGCCATCGCCCCGTGCGACCTGACACCAAACGAGAACAACAGCATCCTGCAGCGTGGCTGCAAGGCGCTGGGCTGGGAGTCGCACATCATCCCGCGCAATGTCAAAGGCTGCCTTGATTCGGGCTATTGCGGTCATGGCTGCCCGGTCAATGCCAAGCAGTCGATGCTGGTGACGACGATTCCGACGGCGCTTGCAAACGGCGCCACCCTTTTGCACCGCTTGCGCGTGCGCCAGATTCAACACGGCGCGAACCAGGCTCAGGCACTGACCTGTGACGCGCTCGGTGAGGATGGGCGTACACCAAACGGTACGGTGGTCAGCGTCAAGGCGCGCCACTACATCGTGGCTGGCGGCGCGATCAATTCGCCGGCACTGCTGCTGCGCTCGCAGGCACCGGACCCGCATGGGCTGCTCGGCAAACGCACGTTCATCCACCCTGTCAATCTTTCGGTGGCAACCATGCC
>CAITXW010000010.1 GCA_903896425.1 uncultured beta proteobacterium
CCGGCTTCGTCAAGCGCCTTCGTCGGTCTTTTCTTCGGTGTATGATTTGCTTTCACCTGCTTGCGCCCCGGCCGCGAAGTCATCGACTCCGCCGCCTCGCCCATCCCGCTTCGGCGGGACCAGAAAACGTTCAGTGCCGGTCCGTGTTCATTCAGTTTAAAAAAGCTTTGGTTCGTCAGCCCCGGTCGCCCGGCGCCGGCGTCCAACCCGTTTTTGACTCACGGCACGGTCGAATCGCCTGCAAAACTTCTCTTCCAGCAGTTCCACTGCATTGTAAAGTAGCGGAGCGCGGCCGCCTCCAATCAGTTCCGAGGGCTCAAAGCCAACCCCTTTCACTGGCTGACAGCCGCGCTCCAAGATTCACGTTCTCATTGCGTCTTTGCCGGTTGCCCAAACATCCGCTTGGGATCGTAATCGGTTCCCTCGGCCATCAGATACCAGGCCGCCTTGGCCAGCTTGCACGCCAGCGCCTTCGTGGCAATTATGTTGCTGGTCCTGGCTACCTTCCGATCAAACCATTTGCGGCACTGCTCGTCGTAGCGCCGGGCGAAATTGGCCGCTTCCACAAACGCCCAGGCCAAGTACTTGTTGCCGCATTTGGAGTTGTTCTCTCCCTTCTTCTTGTTGTTGGACATCCGCTTGGCCTCCACCGTGCGGCAGTAGCTGGCGAAGTGACCCGGAGCCGCAAACCGTTTAATGTCGCCCACTTCCATCGTGACGGTCATGCCCAGAATCCTGCCCACGCCCGGCAGCGTCGCTAACTTCTTGTAATAGGGCAGTTCCCGCGCCGAGCCCAGCACGGCCTTCTCGATCTTCTCGACGCTCTCGGTCAGTTGTTCGATATGCTTGATTTGCATCCCGGCGATGAGCTGGTTGGCGGGATGCTCGTAGAGTTCCTGGGCCGCTTTGATCTCCATTCCCTTGAGCTTGCTCAGCGTCAGTTCCTGGCCGGTGGTGCGCGTGTAAAGACTCTTGAAACTGAGCATCAGCGCCGTGCGCTGATGAACCAACATCAACCGCCGACGCAGCAAATCCCGCACCGGCCGCAGCTCCACATCGTAGATGTGCCCGGTCGGCAGTATCGCCAGCCGCAGCAGTTCGGCGATAAAGAACGCATCGTTGGTATCGTCCGCATGCTTGATGCCGCTGTATTGCGCCATCCCAGCCGGATTGGCTAGCACCACCGGATACTTCAATGCTTGCAGCCCGTCCACCAGCCAATACCAGTTATAGGTGGACTCGACCGCGACCCGTTCCAGTCGCCTCTTGAAGGGCGTTAGAAACTTCACCACCTCCTTGAGCTCGCACGGCAGCTTCCGGCTCGCCAGTCGGTGGCCATCCATATCCATAACCCCGATCACCACGTTGTTGCTATGCAGATCCATTCCAGCTATTACTTTCTTCATCGGTCGCCTTTCAGTTCTAGTGTTGTTGTTCAGTTACGTTTCTTTCGAACGCCAACTCTTTTACCGCGAGGCGACCGCCTCGTTCAACGACCAACGCCCTTAATGCTTATCAGGTCTCAGGACATTCAGGGAGCGTTGTATCGTCAGGGCCACTGCAGCGGTGGAAAGCTGGGTCTCGGGCGAATCAGTCCAGCGCGACGTTCCCGCAAAGGTGCACTTCCAGGCCCAACTCGGCGAGCATTGCGGCTTTTACTC
>CAITXW010000011.1 GCA_903896425.1 uncultured beta proteobacterium
CGCCCGCCGCATTTATTTCTTCCACCGCCAGTTGCCAACCCTGGCGATAGGGCGTGGTGAACTGCGGCATGCTGGAGTAGCTGTTGATCTCGCCGATCTTGATCGGCGCGCTCTGGGCCGACACAACCGACACTGCCAACGAAAGCAAGGCTGCAAAAAACTGTTTCATAAAACCTCCAAGGCCCGCACTGTAACAGCGCTGTCGGGATCGTCAGCAATTTGTCCGCATAATCAGGCCAGCCTGACTAGAACACTGAGCCTTGTTTCACATGATTTTTGTCGCTGGTTCCGCCAATCTCGATTTTGTGGTTCGCGCCGCGCACATTCCAGCGCCGGGTGAAACCGTGCTCGGGCGTGACTTCAAAACCTACCCCGGCGGCAAGGGCGCGAATCAGGCGGTCGCTGCCGCTCGCGCCGGCGCCGCGACCACGCACATGCTGCTGGCGCTGGGAGCGGACGCCCACGCGGCGGTGCTGGAGCAGTCACTGCAACAAGCCGGCGTGCACTGCCACATCGTGCGCGACATGCAGCAGGCCAGCGGAACCGCCTTCATCTGCGTCTCTGACGATGCGGAAAACGCCATCACCGTGGCACCGGGCGCCAACCAGTCGCTGTGCGCTGCCGACCTGCCAGCCCTGGATGGTTTCAGCCACCTGCTGCTGCAACTGGAAACACCGCTGGCGAGCGTCGCCGCCTATGCCCAAGCTGCACGCGCACAAGGCGTCACGGTGGTTCTGAATGCAGCACCGGCACAGCCTCTGGATGCGGCGCTATTGGCCCTGGTGGATGTACTCATCGTCAATCAGGGCGAGTTGACCGTCGTCGCACAGCATCAGGGCAGCGTTGCCGATTGCTTGGCGCGCATCGCCGTCCCCTGCGTCGTTGTGACCCTGGGCGTGCAGGGTTGTTGCGCACGCTGCAACGACGACATCACGCTACAGAGCGCCTTTGCTGTGAACAGCGTCGATACCACTGGCGCTGGCGACACCTTCAGCGGCGTGCTCGTAGCAGCGCTGAGCCAGGGCGAGACGCTGGCGCAGGCGCTGCGGCACGCCAGCGCGGCCGGCGCCCTGGCCTGCACCCGCGCCGGCGCACAGACCAGCATTCCAACGCACGCCGAACTGATGGACTTTCTTGCCAGTCAGCCGGTCACGACGGCGGCGCAAACGCAAGCGCTCCAGCGCTATTGCGGCTTCGCTTGCTGAGGCAGAAAGCAAAACATGGACGCTCGCCGCCACAAGGTTATTTTCGACACCGACCCCGGCGTCGATGACGCCATGGCGCTTTACTTCGCACTTGCACATCCCGACATCGAGGTCATTGGCATCACCACCACCTTTGGCAACGTCTCGGTGGAACAGGCCGCCAGCAACGCCCTCTACCTGACGCACATAGCCGGCTTCGAAATCCCTGTAACCCAAGGCATCGCCGCGCCTTTGACGATTCCCCCACCCGTACCGCCCGCGCATATTCACGGCGCCGACGGCCTGGGCAATTTGCCTGAGCGCCTGCCGGTTCCGGCAGCGCTGGACCCACGTTCCTCAGCCCAGTTCATCGTGGACATGGCGCGCGCGCAGCCGGGCGAGATCACGCTGGTGGCCGTTGGTCCGCTGGGCAACCTAAGCCTGGCCTTGGCCCTGGAGCCCGGGTTGCCGCATTTGCTGCGCGAAGTCATTCTGATGGGTGGCACGGTGCAGGAACCCGGCAACGTGTCACCTGTGGCCGAAGCCAACATTGCCAACGACCCGCACGCCGCCGCCGATGTTTTCGCTGCCCCCTGGAAACTGACCATGGTCGGGCTGGATGTGACGCACCGGGTCATCCTGCCGCTGGCTTTGTTCAAAGAGATTGCAGACAAACAACAACACATCGCCACCAGCACCCTGCACCACGCCGTTGCTTTCTATGCCGACTTCTACAGTGGTCTGTACCCTCATGTTGCGCAAATCCACGGTTGTTTCGGCCATGACGTGCTGGCCTTCCTCTACCTGGTGCAGCCTGAGCTGTTCGGTCTGGCGCGTGGCCGAATCAGCGTCATCACGCAAGGCGTGGAACAAGGACAAACCCTGCTGCACAGCGGCGAACTGCAGGGCGCCTCAGCGACGTACCGGCAAGCCGCCAACCGGTTTTCCCAGGTCTGCATGCAGGTCGATGCCGATGCCTGCAAACAGACACTGGAAGAAACCTTGCTGGGAAACTGGCTCGCTTGAAGTGGTCAGCCGCAGGGCACCGGTTGGAGCCCAAACGGGGGCGAATGAGCGCCTTATACCGATTTTTTATATACCCATCACTAATAAATAGTTTGGAATCTTAAGACGCGCCACTACAGTCTGCACCCATGCATGACGTAGCGTTTATTTTTGCTGGTTTTTTTGTCGGCCTGGTGGTCGGACTCACGGGTGTCGGTGGCGGCTCGCTGATGACGCCGATCCTGATCTTCTTCTTCGACATCAAGCCCTACCTGGCGGTCGGTACCGACCTGCTGTTTGCCGCTTTCACCAAGATGGGCGGCTCGATCAAACTTGCACGCGCCCGCGTGGTGGACTGGCGCGTTGTGCTGCATCTCTCGGCTGGCAGCATCCCCGCGGCGCTGATCACCCTGTGTATCCTGAACCAGGTTGGTGCCGCGAGCGAGCGGGTTCAGGCCCTGATGACCAGCACGCTGGGTGTGGCACTGCTGCTAACGGCAGCCGCCACTTTGTACAAAGCGCTGCGCGGCAAAGCCGCACCCGCCACTGTGGCGCGGGGTCAGGAACGCCTGGCCGCCACGGCCCGCCACTGGTGCCTGCCGCTGCTGTTTGGCGCTGTTATCGGAACCCTGGTCACGCTGACCTCGGTTGGCGCCGGCGCCGTTGGCGTCACCGTGCTGATGCTGCTCTACCCGATGCTGCCGCTGCCACGCATCGTTGCCGCCGACATCGCCTACGCCGTGCCGTTGACACTGGTAGCCGGTCTGGGCCATGCCTCGCTCGGCTCAGTCGATTGGCCCATGCTGGGCAAATTGCTGGCCGGATCGCTGCCCGGTATCTGGATCGGCTCGCACCTGATGTCGCATATCCCGGAGCGTGTGATCCGCTCGCTTCTTTCCGTCCTGCTGGCCTATGCCGGCGCCAAACTCATCGCCTTGTAAATCCCGCCCGGCAGACCAACGCGCAGAAAGCGTGCTGCCCTCAACCCTGCCAATGAAACCATGTACCAGTACACCGCTTTTGACCGACAGTTTGTAGCGCAACGCGCCGCGCAGTACCGCGACCAGCTTGAGCGCAACCAGGCCGGCACGCTCAGCGATGATGACTTTCGCCCGCTGCGGCTGCAAAACGGCTGGTACGTGCAGC
>CAITXW010000012.1 GCA_903896425.1 uncultured beta proteobacterium
ATCAGCAGGGAAAGCAATACCCCTGCACCACGCACGCCCAGTGTCAAGGCGGCGCCGATACTGCCAATCAGGCTCAGTGTGGGCGTGCCCAGCAGCAGCGTCAGCATCAGAATGCCCAGGGCGCGGCCATCCAGGCCGAACTGCAGGCCCAGCACCGGCGCCATCAGCACCAGCGGCAAGCCCGACAGCAGAAAGTGCGACAAGGCTTTGGCAACGACCAGCAGGCCCAGCGGTGTGCTGGAGAGCGCCATCTGTTCGAGCGAGCCGTCGGTGTAATCGGTCGCGAACAGGCGTTGCAGCGAGAGCATGGCCGCCAGCAGCGCGCTGACCCAGAGCACGCCCGGCGCCATGCGCAGCAGCAGGGCGGATTCGGGGCCGACGCCGAGCGGGAACAGGCTGGCGACGACGACGAAGAACACCAGCGGCGTCAGCACTTCGCCCTTTTGCCGCAGCGCCACG
This sequence comes from uncultured beta proteobacterium, assembly GCA_903896425.1. Classification (GTDB taxonomy): domain Bacteria; phylum Pseudomonadota; class Gammaproteobacteria; order Burkholderiales; family Burkholderiaceae_C; genus Rhodoferax. The sequence continues at coordinate 460 of CAITXW010000012.1, forward strand.
GCAAACTCGCGTCGCATCAGTGCCAGCATCACGCTTGCCAAACCGAGCTTCTTCATGCGCGCAGCTCCAGCATTTGAGGGGCGATATTGCCGATCGGCACCACTTGGTGACTGGTCAGCACGGTAAGGCCGCCCTTGGCCAGGTGCGCCGCGATCAGATCGGCCAGCATGCGCACACCGGCTTCGTCCATTGCAACAAAGGGTTCGTCGAGCACCCATAGGCGGGCTTGGCTCAGCGCCAGGCGCGACAAAGCGACGCGGCGTTTTTGTCCTTGCGAGAGATGGCGCACCAACTGCGCGCCGCGCCCGCGCACGCCGAAGTGCGTCAGTACCGAGTCGATCTGCCCCGGCTCCGGGGCTACACCTCCCAGCGCTGCAGTAAAGACCAGGTTTTCGTTGACGGTCATGGATTCCTGCAGCGCATTGAGGTGGCCCAGGTAGCAAAGGTCTTGCCGGTAGGCATCGCGCTGCGTCTGGATTGGCTGGTCGTTCCAGAAAATCTGGCCGGCCTCGACCGGCGCCAAGCCGCACACCATGCGCAGCAGACTGGTTTTGCCAACGCCATTGGCACCGGCCACATAAAGCCAGTGCCCGGCTTCCAGCACGCAGTCAACGCCCTGAAAAAGTTGCCGTCCACCCCGGCTGCAGCCCAGCTTGGAAAACGAAAGGGAGGGGGCGGTATTCAATTCTTGATCTGAGACAAATATAGACGGCCGATTTTAAGGGAAGCCTTCGCCTTCCCTCTGTCTTGACAAAACTTTACGACCGGCACGATGGCCGCTTTGATCCAGCGCAGGAAACGCTTGCCCAGCGTCGATATTTTTCGGCCCGACCCCGGACAAGTGTTGTTTTCAGGCGTAGTAGCGCGCCACGTAGTCCTCGAAGCTGCCCTGATCCTGCGCCTCCAGGCGCTGCTGCTCTTGCCAGGAGGTCTGCACGCTGGCCTGAAAGCGCGCGTCCGTCACGGCGTCCAGTGGCTGTGCCAGCAGGGTCGTGCGGTGCTGTTGCGACAACTGCAAGGTGTAGTTGGTAAACCCGCCGCATGCGCGCACGCCGTCGAGCACCTGGGCCGAGGGCGTGCTCTCAGGCTGGTCGATGCGCTGGCGCAACGTCTGCATGGCTGTGGCGTACGGGTTGCCGCCGTACGCGGCGTCCAGCATCTCAGCAAAGGGCTGCATGTCCTCGAACAGTTCGTGTGCCAGGGGACGAAACGCTTGTTCTCGGTTATGCGCCAGCAAGCGCAGATCGGGCTGGCGGCCGTGGTTGACGATGCGACGCTTGTTCTCGTCGTTTTCGGCCTGCTCCCGGCTGGTGATGGGCGGGCTGTCGCGAAACAGGCACATCAGCAGAAGCACGTCGGCAAAGTTGCCCTGCTCGGGCGTAATTCCGATGTCGACAAAGGGGTTGAGGTCGAACAATCGCATTTCCACATACTCGACGCCGCGCGTGCGCAGCGCTTTCGCGGGGCGGTCGGTGCCGGTTCGTTTGGGCCGGATTGGCGCATAAAACTCGCTCTCGGTTTGCAGCAGGTTGGCGTTGAGTTGTTTCCAGTGCTCGCCGTCACGCACGCCGATTTCCGTGTAAAACGGATCGGGTGTACGGATCGCGGCTTCCAGCGCCTGCGTGTACTCGGGCAGTGAATTGACGCTCACGCCCAGGTTGGCCTGGGCCCGATTGTGGTAACCGAGGTCGCTCATGCGCAGGCTCGTGGCGTAGGGGCTGTAACGGGTGCCTGGCACCAGCACGGGCAAATCGGAAGGCTGTCCCTGCAGAAAGGACTCGCACAGCGCGGGCGAGGCGCCAAACAGATAGGGCACCAACCAGCCGTAGCGCAGGAAGTTTCGGATCAGTCCGAAATAGCGCTCGCTGACATAGTCTTGCGATCGACCTTGCACGGCGCAGCAATCCTTCAGTGCCAGCCAGAACGCATCCGGCAGCGACCAGTTGTAGTGCGCGCCGGCTATTGCCTGCATCTTGCGGCCATAGCGCAGACTCAGGCCCTCACGGTAAACGTACTTGAAGCGGGCGGCATTCGACCTGCCATAGTCGGCGATCGGAATGTCGCCATCCGCTCCCAGCACGCAAGGCATGGAGCTGGCCCACATCATTTCACCTTGAAGCTGCGGTGCCACATAACGGTGGATGTCGCGCAGAAATCGCAGCGGCTGTTGCGGATCTGTGCTCGGCGGCGTGATGAACTCCAGCAGCGCCTCCGAATAGTCGGTGGTGATCCACGGGTGTGTCAGCTTGGAGCCCAGCGTCTGCGGATGTGTCGTTCGCGCGAGTCGGCCGGCACTGTCCACGCGCAGGCATTCGCGCTCGTAGCCACGCGTGATGCCGCGCAGGACCTGCGCCTGGCCGGCGCTGAAAAATTGCTGAACCGCGTCGCAGCAGGTGAACTTCAACATCGATACTGGCTTTCTAAAAGCTGGCAGTGAAAAGCGCGTGCTGAGTGCTCAGCAATTCTGGCTTTCCAGTTTTTTACCAGGGACGCAGTATGGCAGCAATGGCGCAATATCACTCGCGGGGCAACGCCTTGAGCACTTGCGCTACCAAGGCGCAGTTGTCGAACGCGCTGCGCTTGAAGGTCCAGCCCAGGCGCACGATGACGGTCTGGCGCGAGGGCGCCATGGCGATAATTTGACCCCAGTGCCCGATCATTGCCAGCGTGTCCGGCGGCAAGCCGTAGTTCTTGCAACTGCCGGCTTGCGGGTCGCCGATGCGCCAAGTCATTGCGCCGTAACCCTGGCCTTCACCCTGGGCAGTGGAGGGTATTTCAGCCTTTTTCAGCCAGCCTGGTGGTAGCACCTGGCTGTCGCCCCAACGGCCATCACTCAGCATCAACTGACCCAGGCGCGCCCAGTCGGCTGCGCTGGCCCAGACGTAGGATGAGCCAACCCAGTTGCCAGCGCTGTCACTCTCCAGTACGGCGCTGCGCGCGCCGATGGGTTCGAACAGGGCTTTGCTCGGGTAGGACCAATAATCGGCATCATTTTTGAAGCGTCCACGCGCAACGCCCGCGAGCAAATTGGCCGTGGCGCTGAGGTAGCGCCAACGGGTGCCGGGCGCGGCTTGCAGTGCTGCCGCTGCGGCATATGCGGCCACATCGGCATGCCCCCACAGCATTTGCGGTACCGAGCCCCAGGGTTGGTAGTCCTCGGTGCTGGCCAGGCCGTCGCGCATGTAGAGCAGGTCCGACACTAGGATGCTCTTGCGACCATCGCCGCGCCAAATCGCGACCCAGGCCGGTTCGCGTCCCGGCGCAAAGGCGCTGACCACTGGTGAATCGAGTGACAACTGGGTGTCGGCTGCGAGCTTGTGCAGCAGCATGCCGGTGACGGTCTTGCTCATGGACCAGCCGTGTAGCGGCGTGTCCACTGCAAAACCTGGCGCGCTGCGCAAGGCCAGCAAACGGCCCTTGTGCACGACGGCCAGGCCGCGCGCATTGGCGCCGCTCGGGTCGCCAGCGCCGACAAAGGCCTGATCCAAAGCTGCCTGCAGCGCAGGGGTATCCACGTCAGCGCCCCATTGCGCGACCGGCACGGCCGCTTCGCCCAGCGGCCAAGGTTGTTCGTTCTGTGCCCTGGCCTGAGGTGCCGGTGCTATTGGGGCAGTCGATGGTGCCGCATCAAGTACGCAACCGCGCTGTGCCAGCAGCACCGCCGTGCGCCCAAACAGGCCAGCGAAACGGGCTGTGACGCTGCGCGCGGTTTCATCGACGTCGATGCTGATCAATCCCAGCACCGGACTGGCCGGCAGCACGTCCTGCGCCAGCAGTTTCTGCCAGGGCCGTCCCGCCACAAATGCGGCGGAACAAACCCCCTTGGCTGCCATGCCGGCGGCGTTGCGTGGGATCGCGAAATAGAGCAGCGCGGCGCTGGCGATGACGAGCAGGACCAGGGGCAAGCCCGACACGATGAGCAAGACACGCTTGATTGGAACTGATTCGCTCGCCATGGAAGTCCCCAGTCAAAACCTTAGCTTAACAGCAGCTTAAAGACCGGAGCCAGCCCTCTTTTTGGGATAGACGTCGCCAGATGCCCTGGTCAAAATGGACTGCAATCGGCGCTGCCCAACTGCTTGTGTAGGCGGGGTCCTGGAAAACGGGAGGGGGGATCATGATTCTGCAACAACTCAATCGCTGCGCAATGTCAGGCATATTGACTTTTCTGCTGGGCATCGCTGTGCATCAGCGGGCGTTGGCCGATTCTCTGCCGGGCATCGATGCCATTTTGGAGCAGCAACTGGCAATGGTCGAGCGCTCGCTCGAGTTGGCCCCCGGCGGTACGCGCTCGGTGGTCTACCTCGGAGTGGCGCAGAACGCGCAGTCGCCGGCTTTTCATGAGGATGTCCTGCGCGTACAACAGCGCCTTCAGGAAGCCAACCCAAAACTGCAAAGCATCATTCTGAGCAATGACGCCCGCACCACGCAACGCCCCTTTCCTGCTGCCACGCTCAACACATTGCGCCAGGCATTGGCTCGCATGGCAGACTGGTCAAGAAAATACCAGCTAATGGTGGTGGTCCTGGTCGCGCCCAATGGCAAGGTCGCGGCGCTGAGCAGCAAAGCGGCGAGCGATTTCTACGCGCCCCTGCAATCCAGACACCTGCGGGTCTGGCTTGATGCGCTGGGCGAGACGCCCACGGTGCTGATGCTGTCATCCTGCCGTTCCGTTTCCTTTGTTCCCAAGCTTGCTGCAGATCATCGCATTGTCCTGGCGGCGGCAGCAGCGGACCGCAATGCATCCGCTTGCGACGAGCCAAGTGACAACACGCATTTCATCGATGAAATATTTGGCGTCGGGTTTGATCCGGCAAAGACCTGGCAGCAAAACTTTGACCGAACGGGTACTGGCGTGACCACCAACGCGAAAAGCAGTATTCCTGATACTCTCGCGCAGCGGACGATTGCGGATTTTTTGCGGCCCTGAGGCCGACCGCCTTATTTGGATACTTGATCAGGAGTGATGCATGAGATTGACAGTTGTTGCAGCAGGGCTGGGGCGCGCCCTTGTGTTGGTCTTGCTGGTGCTGCAACTTGCGGTCGGGGTCTGGGCGCAGGAAGTGGCGGCCCTGCCGCCGGGTGTGAAAAAGGTCCAGACCGTGGAAGGCATTACCGAGTTCCGTTTGGCAAACGGACTCAAGGTCTTGCTGGCACCCGATGTGGCAGACGATCGCGTGACAGTCAACCTGACTTATCTGGTGGGCTCGCGTCATGAGGGTTACGGCGAGACCGGCATGGCACATTTGTTGGAGCATTTGATTTTCAAGGGTACGCCGGACACGCCCGATCCGAAGTCGGAGTTCCGCAAGCGCGGCTTGAGTTTCAATGGCTCCACCACGGCCGACCGCACCAACTATTTCGCCACCTTTGCCTCGAATCAGGAAGCACTCGACTGGTACCTGGGCTGGCAGGCCGACGCCATGGTCAACAGCTTTATTGCGAAGAAGGATCTTGACAGCGAGATGACGGTGGTGCGCAACGAGTTTGAAATGGGAGAGAACAATCCATTTGCCGCGCTCAGTCAACGCATGAACCACACTGCCTACCTCTGGCATGGCTATGGCAAGGCCACCATTGGCGCCAAGTCCGATATTGAAAACGTCGATATTGCCAGTTTGCAGGCTTTCTACCGCCGCTACTACCGGAGCGACAACGCGGTGTTGATCGTGGCCGGCAAGTTTGATCCGGCTCGCACCCTGGCCAGTGTGCAGCAAGCACTGGGTGCGCTCAAACGCCCGGATTCGCCGATAGCGCAGACCTACACGCTCGAGCCGGCACAGGATGGCGAACGCAGCGTGGTGGTGCGGCGACCGGCGAGCGCGCAACTGATTCTGGTTGGCTACCATGCGCCGCCGATGTTGCACCCCGATAGCGCCGCCTTGCAGGTGCTGACCACGGCGCTGGGAGACGCGCCGTCGGGCCGTTTGCACAAAGCACTGGTTGAGACCAAACTGGCGCAGAACGTCTTTGCCACGCCACGCGCGCAGCGTGAGGCTGGGATGCTGATGTTCGGTGCGGCTTTTGGTCCGGATGACGAGGTCGCCCCACGTCAGAAGTTGTTACTCGATGCAGTTGAAAATCTTGATAGGGAGCCGATCCGGCAGGACGAATTTGACCGTGCCAAGGCCAAGATCAACAAAAACCTGGAGCTGACTTTCGCCAACGCGGCGACGGTGGCCAACGCTGCCATGGCAGCCGAGGTCGCGGGCGACTGGCGAGCCGTGTTCGTTTCGCGCGACCGCCTCAAGGCTGTCACGCTGGACGACGTCAATCGCGTTGCGCGCATTTACCTGCTGCGCGACAACCGTACCTTGGGCCACCTGATTCCCACCCCGACACCGGTGCGCTCGCCGGGCAGCGCCCTGCCCGATGTCGCGGCCTACCTGCAGGGCTATGCGCTTGATGAGAAGGGGATGGCTTCGCTTGCTTTTGACTTCAGTATCCCGTCGTTGCACGACAAGGTAGTGTTCTGGACGACACCCGGCGGCATCAAGACCGCCATGCTGGGCAAGCCAGTGCGTGGCGATCTGGTCAGCATGAACCTCAGTTTGAAGTTCGGCAATATCGAGGCCTTGCAAAACCAGGACGCACCGGCCACGCTGGCAGGCGCGATGCTGCAGCGGGGCACGGCAAGCCTGTCGCGGCAACAAATTCAGGACGAGTTGAACAAACTCGGCGCTGTTCTGAGCATGGGTTTTGGCGATACCGGCGGCAGCGTTTCCCTGAAGGCAAAGAAAGAAGCTTTCAAACCGGCGCTGGCGCTGGCCACTCATTTGCTCAAGGCGTCGAATTTTCCGCAAGCCGAGTTTGAAGAAGTGCGCAGCGCCATGCTCAAGGGCATTGAAGGCCAGATCAAGGACCGCTCAGCTCAGGCTGACAATGCCTGGAGCCGCTATGGCAACCCCTACGCCAAAGGCGATCCGCGTTACGAGCACACGCTCGAAGAATGGCTGCAGGACATCAGATCGGTCACGCGCGATCAGGCCTACGCTTTTTACCGCCGGTTTTACGGTGCGCAGAATGCGCAACTGAGTTTGCTTGGACCGGTAGATGTTCGCGAATACCAGCAGGCCGTGAGCGCAGCGCTTGATGATTGGCGCGCCGCCGAGCCCTGGCGCAGGATTTCCGAACCCATGGTTGAAGCCCCGCCCACACGTCTGGTATTTGATACCCCCGACAAGAGCAACGCCAGCCTGCATGCGGTTCAGTCAGTGCCAGTCTCGGCTCAGGGCATGGATGAGGACTACTTTGCGCTGCAACTGGCAACGCGTATCTTTGGTGGCGGTCCTGGCTCACGCCTGTGGCTGCGCTTGCGCGAAGCCGGTGGCCTGAGTTACAGCGCTGGTGCCAGCTTTGGCGCGAGTTCGTACGAGCGCAGCGGCAGCCTGTCGATGACTGTCGAGGTGGCGCCGAAAAACATCGCAGCCGCTGAAAAAGCCTTGCAGGAAGAACTGACGCGCTCGGTGCGCGAGGGCTTCACGGTGGCCGAGGTCGCCAGTTTCAAGCGTGAATACATGGCGGATCGTTTGCGCTCGCGCTCGGGTGATGGATGGGCCATGGATTTCATGGCCTTTGAGATGGAATTCGAGCAGGCGCGCGACGCGCGTGAAAAGAACGACGCTCTGATCGAATCCTTCACGCTCGATCAGATCAACGCTACGTGGCGCAAGTACGTGAAACCGGGAAAATTGGTGTGGGGAATTTTTGCGGCGTTGTGAGGACGGCGTTTATCCCTCGTCGCGCCCTTGCGCCACCCAGATCAGGCGCTCGACCGCGATGCCGAGTTCACGTGCCTGATTCAGCAGCTGCGTGCGCACTTCGGGCGACAGTTGCTTGTCGCGGCCCAGGATCCAGAGATAGTCGCGGTCCAGGCCGATGACCATGGACCAGCGGTACTGAGGATCCAGAGCCACAACGTGGTAGCCGCCATAGAAGGGACCAAAGAACGAGACCTTGAGCGAGGCGCGTTGCGCCTCGCCGGTGAAGAGGGCTCGCCCGATGGCTTGTTTCCATTCGCTGCGCTGGCTGTCGTAGCCGCGGTTGATCACTTGCACGCTGCCATCGGCCTGCAGTCGGTAACTGGCGCTGACATCGGTTAGCCCGCGCTCGAACGAATGGTCCAGACGCGCGATCTCATACCACTTGCCCTCGTAGCGGCTGAGGTCGAATGACGTTACGGCCGTCACACCGGCCGGCGGCGCCGTCGAGCAGGCGCTCAAACTCAGCACAGTGGTCAGCAAAAGAAGCCAGCCAGTGGCTGAGCGCCAAACGGTTTGAAGAGAGCGTAGTGGCATTGACATGCGGTATGAGGTGTTGGCAGGAAGTGTCGAAGTGGCAGACACAGGGCTTGTGCGGTTGCCGATTCTCTATCAGCTTGGTGCTGCTGTCTTCAGGCGACAGAAAAATGCCCGGCAAGACCTGGGCTTGCGCCAGACCATGAAACAATAGCGTCATGCCCTACCTGCCCCCCTTTATTGCTCCGGCGCGCTTCACCGATGCTGCCGCTGCTTTGGCGCGTGTGCGCGAGATTTATGACAACAGCATCGCGCACTTGCGCTCGGCCATGCAGCGCTTTGTCGCTGGTGAGAGCATGCCGGGTCACGTGCGCGCCTGCTATCCGTTTGTGCGCGTGCAGACCGACACCGTGGCGCGGCTGAGTGCCGAGGAAAGTGCGCACCTGAGTTATGGCTTTGTCGCCGGGCCGGGCCGCTTTGAGACCACCGTGACGCGCCCGGATCTGTACGCCAGCTATTACCTGGAGCAGCTCACGCTGCTGCTGCAGAACCACGGCGCCGAGCTTGAAGTTGGCACCAGTTCGCAGCCCATTCCCGTGCATTTCTCGTTTGCCGAGAACGACCACATCGAGGGCAGTTTGAGCGTGCAGCGGCGCCAGTTGATGCGCGACGTGTTCGATCTGCCCGATCTGGCCGTCATGGACGACGGCATCGCCAACGGCACGCACGTATCGCGAGCGGGCGAGGCGCAGCCGCTCTCACTCTTCACCGCGCCGCGTGTGGACTACTCACTGCACCGACTGCGCCACTACACCGGCACCGCGCCCGAGCATTTTCAGAACTTTTTGCTGTTCACCAATTACCAGTTTTACATCGACGAGTTCGTGCGCCTGGGACACGAGGCGATGGCCGACCCCGACAGCGAGTACGTTGCCTTTGTTGAGCCCGGCAATGTACTCACCCGCCGTATTGGCAGTCCGGCTGTGTACGGGGATGAGTTGGGCAAGGTGCCGCCCCGCTTGCCGCAGATGCCGGCCTACCACCTGATGCGAGCGGATCGCAGTGGCATTAGCATGGTCAACATTGGCGTCGGCCCGGCCAATGCCAAGACCATTACCGACCACATCGCCGTGCTGCGCCCGCATGCCTGGATCATGCTCGGCCATTGCGCCGGTTTGCGCAACTCGCAGCAACTCGGCGACTATGTGCTGGCGCACGGTTATGTGCGCGAGGACCACGTGCTCGATGAAGAACTGCCGCTGTGGGTGCCGGTGCCGGCACTGGCCGAAATTCAAATGGCCTTGGAAGCTGCCGTGTCCGCTGTCACACAACTCAAGGGCGCGGAGCTCAAGCGCATCATGCGCACCGGCACCGTGGCCAGCACCGACAACCGCAATTGGGAACTGCTGCCCGACAACGGGCCGCAGCGGCGCTTCAGCCAGAGCCGCGCCGTGGCGCTGGACATGGAGAGCGCCACCATCGCCGCCAACGGTTTTCGTTTTCGTGTGCCCTATGGCACGCTGCTGTGTGTGAGCGACAAGCCGCTGCATGGCGAGATCAAGCTGCCTGGCATGGCGAATCACTTTTACCGCGAGCGCGTTGACCAACACCTGCGCATCGGCATGCGCGCCATTGAATTGTTGCGCGAGCAGGGCGTCGATCAGCTCCACAGCCGAAAGCTGCGCAGCTTCGCCGAAGTGGCGTTCCAGTAACAATGTCAGCCGTCATGAATCCTGTCCTCTTTTCTGTCGAACACCTGAGCAAGCGCTACGGCGACAGCACGGTTGTTGATGATCTGTCGTTCGAGATCGCCGCTGGCGAATGCCTGGGCGTAATCGGCCCCAACGGTGCTGGCAAGACCACAACCATTCGCATGTGTCTAGGGCAAAGCACACCTGATGCTGGCAGCATCACCGCCTTTGGCCTGTCCATGCCGCGCGATGCGCTGGCGATCAAGGCGCAGTTAGGCGTGGTGAGTCAGATGGATACGCTCGACCCCGACTTCACCTGCGCCGAGAACCTGCTGGTCTATGGCCGCTACTTCGGCATGAAATCAGCGCAGATACGTGCGCGCATCCCGGCGCTGCTGGAGTTCGCCAGCCTGACCAGCAAGGCCAAGGCCAAACCGGGAGAACTCTCCGGCGGCATGAAGCGCCGGCTGAGCCTGGCGCGCGCCTTGGTCAACGATCCGCGCTTGCTGCTGCTTGACGAGCCGACCACCGGCCTTGATCCGCAGGCGCGGCACCTGATGTGGGAACGGCTGCAACTGCTTCTGCAGGAAGGCAAGTCGATCCTGCTGACGACGCACTTCATGGACGAGGCCGAGCGCCTGTGCACGCGCCTCCTGGTGCTGGATCATGGCAAGAAGATTGCCGAAGGCACGCCGCGCGACCTCATCAGCCAGCACCTGGAGCCTGACGTGGTCGAGGTCTATGGCGCGGGCGCGCTGGCGCTAATGGACGGGCCGCTCAAGGCGCTGGCAGCGCGCGTTGAGGTCAGCGGTGAAACGGTTTTCTTCTACACGCGCGACGCCAAACCCTTGCTGCAGGCGCTGGGTGCCTACCCGCAACTGCGCACGCTGCACCGGCCGGCCAATCTGGAGGACCTGTTCCTCAAACTGACCGGTCGTCAGATCAGGGAGGAAGCATGAGTGATGCCATGAGTTCATCCAACGACTACAACGCTTGGCGTGCGCCGGAACTTTCCTGGCGCTGGTGGCCGGTGTTCCTGCGCAACCTGCTGGTCTGGCGCAAGCTCGCCATCCCGAGTCTGGTCGGCAACATTGCCGAGCCACTGATGTGGCTGGTGGCCTTTGGCTACGGTATGGGCGCACTGGTCGGGCAGGTTGCGGTGGCCGGCACGCCGGTGCCCTACATTCTGTTTCTGGCCAGCGGCTCGATCTGCATGAGCGCCATGAACGCCGCCAGTTTTGAGGCGCTGTACTCGGCGTTCTCGCGCATGCATGTTCAAAAGACCTGGGACGGCATCATGAACGCGCCGGTCAATCTGGACGACATCGTGCTGGCCGAAATGCTGTGGGCCGCCTTCAAGTCGCTGTTCACCGTGACGGCGATCCTGGGCGTCATGCTGGCGCTGGGCATCAGTTACTCGCCCAAGCTGCTGGTGGCCTGGCCGGTGTTGCTCGGCGTGGGAATCACCTTCAGTTGTCTGGCACTGATCTTCAATGCGCTGGCCAAGGGCTATGACTTTTTCACCTACTACTTCACGCTGTTTCTCACACCCATGATGTTTCTGAGCGGCATCTTCTTTCCGCTCGAACAGTTGCCGCCGATCGTGCGCGCCGTCTCGCAATGGCTGCCGCTGACCAACGCCGTTGACCTGGTGCGCCCGCTGTTCATGGACCAGTGGCCCGATCAGGTGCTGCGCCCAGTGCTGGTATTGCTGGTCTACGCCGTGGTTGGCTTCTGGGTCGCGCTGGCGCTGACGCGCAAGCGTTTTAGGGGCTAGCCGCCGCGCTTGTCACCCTGGTTCTGCGGTTGAATGCAGCGGGTTCGCTACCCGACGGCAGTTCATGTCTGAATCTAAATTAGCAGCGGGTCAACATCGATCGCCCAGCGCAGCAGGCCTTTGCCTTCGGCTTGCCCGCGCGTGGTGTGCAGCACCGCTTGCCATGCGCTCAGGAAACGCTGCAGCGCTGCGCGTGAAGGGCTCTCGATCAGCATCTGGGCCCGTTCCACATTGGCTACGCGCTGCATGCCCATGGGAACGGAAGGGTACAGCGTGATGTGCTGTAGCAGGGCTGCGCCATCGACCATGCTGCTGGCAGCCGCGCTGGCGGCATTCAGGAAGCCTTGTGCGATTGCCTGCGTGCGGGCTTCGGCCCGTACCAGGGCTTGAAAGCTGAAAGGCGGTAGCGCCGCCTGTTCGCGCTCGGCCAACTGGCCCGCGGCAAAGGCCGGATAGTCGTGGCGTTTCAGGGCTTCAAATACCGGGTGCTGCGGGTGAAAGGTCTGCAGCCACATTTCGCTGACGCCACTGATGTCGGCGTCGCGCCCGGCGCGGCCGGTTGCCTGCATCAGCAGGCCAAAGAGGCGCTCCGGTGCCCGGAAATCACTGGAAAACAGGGCGCTGTCGGCGTTGATGGCCGCGACCAGCGTGATGCGGCGAAAGTCGTGCCCCTTGGCGATCATCTGGGTGCCAACCAGAATATCGATCTCGCCCGCGTGCACGCGCGCCAACTGGGCTGTCAACTCGCCTTTATGCCGCGTGCTGTCGGCGTCAATGCGCGCGATGCGCACCGGTTCACCCTCGGGCCACTGTTCGGATACCGAGTTCGGGCGGCGCACGTCGGCCAGCAGTTCGGCCAGGTGTTCTTCGAGCCGTTCGGTGCCGCGACCGAGCGCCGTGATGTCGGGGTTGCCGCAGGCCGGGCAGGCGCGCGGCACACGTTCGGTGTAGCCGCAGTGGTGGCAGCGCAGCGTACGGTCGATCTTGTGAAAGACGCGGTAGGCACTGCAGTGCGGGCATTCGCTTTTCCACTCGCAGTCGCTGCAATGCAGCACCGGGGCGTAGCCACGCCGGTTCAGGAAGATCAGGCTTTGCTCGCCGCGCGCCACGCGCTGCGCAATGGCGTCGAGCAGGGGCGGCGCGATGACGCAGCGCTTGGGCTGGTGCGTCATGTCCACCCGGCGCACCAGCGGCAGGGCGGCGTCAAGGCCGATGCGACTCGGCATTTCCAGGCGCAGGTAGCGCCCGCCTTGGACCGCTGGCCGGCTGTGGTGCCAGCTTTCCAGCGAGGGTGTGGCCGAGCCGAGCAGCACCTTGGCGCCCTCCAACCGACCCCGGTAGACCGCCAGGTCGCGCGCCGAGTAGCGCGCGCCTTCGCCGCTTTTGTAGCTCGGGTCGTGTTCCTCGTCGACGATGATCAGACGCAGCTGCGGCAGCGAGGCAAACACCGCCATGCGGGTGCCCAGCA
>CAITXW010000013.1 GCA_903896425.1 uncultured beta proteobacterium
CGCGCATCAATCAGAGAACAGCTTCTGTCGAATGCGATGGTGGCTCTGGCTGGCGTGTTCCGTTCGCAATGCTGCGTCACGTGATGGATATCTGACGTCAAGGCGCGATCAAGTCAAGAACGGTACTGGGCGGACGCTTACTCTGGTTCCGCGATTCTGGCCTCGGCTGCGAGTGACTGGCTGCTGCCAAGTCGAAAGTCCGCTTACGACTTTTCGCTGGTATTAACAAGGTTCCAGCGAAGGTCGAGTTTGTGTCTGCATAGGTTCATGAAGGGCAAGAGTAGTGAATCAGTACCAGGCAATCCGGATGGTTATATTGAAAACGGTGACTTTCTCATTTTTCCAATTTTGACTTGGCGTATTCCCCGCAAGCAACAGGGAGTGTCAAGTCAATCGGTGCGTAGGCGGAATAATCCTTCCCCGGATCGAAGCATTGCGGCTGCCCCCCCAACCAGAACAGATTGGGATCAAACGTATCGGATCGAAGACTGCAATGACCCTGCGAGATCTTGCAGAGGGCAAAGTGCAAATGCTCGAAGTGGAGTCTTTTCACGCTTTGAGTTGCACCGGAGAGCCCGATCAATTGCCCCCTCTTGACAAGCTGGTCCTTCCTGACCAGCACCTTGGTCAAGTGAGCGTACAGCGATTTGAAATGTTCCCCATGCAAGATGTAAACCTCTTCGCCTTCAGCGCTTCCTTTCCTCTCCGCAACGACGATCCCATCTGCGGCCGCGATGATGGGCGAACCGACAGCTGTATTGATGTCAATTCCCGGGTGGAAGCCGTATGAGACTGCGGCGCCATACATCGTGCCTACGTGAAATGGCCCCAGCGCAGGCGCGGCGCACGAAGACAGGAGCATGGCAAGGATCATCCAACACGCAGACCTATTCACTTTGAGCCACCGCTCCTGACTGATCGTGATACAAGACGCAAGAGCAGGGACTTTCATCGACGCTTCCTCAAGACTGTCCAAACGCCGGCGTAGTGTAGCGAGCAAGACTTGCTCTTGCACCGGACATCGAATCCTCCTGCAAGTGGCTTATCGCCTTGGTTCTGGCCATTCTTGTGGGATTTTTTCTAGGTACAAACACTCCGACAAACCCCGCAGATCGTTTCGGTCGATTCTATGCTCCGAACCGAATGAAAGGGACTTCCCCGTCCCAAGCAAGCCGCGACCGGTGAGGGTTTCTACCTACTCGACCTTTACTATGTCGACACCCTGGCGTTACATATGGTGGGTATCGTTCAATTGGGAATTTTCCCGTAACCCCACGTCATGCTTGTTCAACGTGGTTTCCCCGGCCACAGTGCCGGGCTTTTTTTTGGTCAATCAGACTGTTTTGTGGCCTACGTCGGTGGTTCAGGAGACGCATTACACATTGATCTTGTTCGATGGTGCTTTCGTGTCGTTCGGGCAAAGCAGCAGCGCGAAGCAGCAAATCGCGATGTTCAAGCCGATGACCGCAGAAAGGTCACCCAAATTCGAAGACTGAGCCACCTGAAAGCTGTCAGTGGCGAGCGGCAAAGTGCCCGAAGCGGTCACACAGATTGTGGGGACTTCTTTCTCGACATGGCGGGCCCCAGCCAGCAATACCGGTCCCGCACCCTGAAGGTCATATTTGCGGTTTTCAGGTTGGCGACTACCACCTTGGGCAGCGTGCTAGGCTAAAAAGATGCGGATCGGTGTTCGGACTATTTCAGTTCATCCACAGTCGCGCGCTCAGAACGCAAGCATTGGGATGCCAGTCTGTGCCTGACTGTCACAGTGGACACTTACAGTTTTCCAAGCGATTACCGGCTTCAGACTCAGCCAGTGCGAAAACGCCTTGAAGTTGCGCAGACCCTGGCAGGTGGGTGAATAATCAGTCATGTCTGCAACCGCCTTCCATGCCTCGCTTCAATTGCTACGTACCCGGCGCTTCGGCACGTTCTGGTTTGCCAGCCTGCTTTCCAATATCGGAACTTGGGCACAACAGCTGGCGCAGCCTTGGTTGCTGCTGAGCATGGGCGCATCGCCTTTCTTACTGGGTGTGGATGCGTTTGCGTTGGCTGCACCGGTGTTCTTGCTCACCCTGGTGGGCGGTGCGTTGGCGGATTCCAGCGACCGGCGCAACACCATTCTGAGGTTTCAGAGCCTGCAGATGCTGTGTCCCATCGTGATCGTGTTGCTGCTGTGGTTCCATGCGGCTCAGCCCTGGATGGTCATTGCGCTCTCGCTGATCGTCGGCATTACCGACGGACTGTCCATGCCTTCATTCCAGTCCATCGTTCCGTCAATCGTGGACAAGGCACAGATTCCAACCGGTATTGCGCTGAACTCGACTCAATTTAACCTCTCGCGGATTTTGGGGCCGGCCATTGCAGGTGCGCTAATGGGCAGTATCGGCGCCGCGGGCGCCTTTGGTGTCAGTGCTTTATCTTATGTTCCATTCATTCTGGTGGCGCTGTGGGTGCTACCGCATGGCAGTACCAGCGGCAGCCCCCCGCACCCTGTCGCACCCGGCTTCAGGTGGGCTCACTTGCAGGCCAATGTGCGCGACATATTGGCTCAACCGGTGCTGCGCGGTGCGCTGGCCACTGTGTTTATCTCTGGCCTGTTGTGCGCACCGCTGGTGGTTTTTTGCCCGGTGTTGGTGCGGCAGGCCATGCATGGGGACGTGGGTCATTTCAGCCTGGCCGTGGGTGCCTTTGGCGTGGGCGGTTTACTGGGGGCCATCAGCCTGCTAGGGCTCGACACGAAGCGCGACCGCCGACCCATCACCTCGGCGTTTGCCGTTGGCTTTGGCGTTGTCGTCATGCTAGCGTCGCAATCCGCTTCGATCTGGAGCTTGACGCTGCTGTTTGCCTGTGGTGGTTACGCCATGACCATGAGCAATACATCCGCCAACACGCTGCTTCAGTCAGCGTCTTCCACCGCTGTGCGCGGGCAAACCGTCAGCCTATTCATGCTGGCGATGCGCGGCGGCATGGCGCTGGGTGGCCTGTTTACCGGCCTATCCATCAGTCTGCTGGGTGTACGTTACGCCTTGTTGTTCAATGGTCTGCTGGCGCTGCTTTGCCAAATGGTTGTGGCCATCTATTGGGCACGCAACCACACAGACGCATGATCCGTTACCTGCTCCTGACCTGCTGAACACGGTCAACGAGCGCGATCACATCGTTCACCTGTACATTTTGAGCGTCTGCCATTTGCACACGCAAGTCTGGCCAACTGCTGCGAAAGCGAATCTTTGCAAAGATGCCGTTGGCTATGGAGACAAGGGCAAGCACGCTTAATGGCCGCATGAGGTGTTCCAGCAAACTGCTTGTGGGGATCGCCAATACATCGTGCTTCTTTCGGAACGATTTCAGCGAAACAATGTGTGATCATCAACTCATTGTTCCAAGTCATTGCTAGTATCAAATATTTCACCCAGTATCCAACACGCACCAGTCGGAAGTGCTGCGGAAGTTGAGGTGCGGCCAATTAACGTGGGGTCTCATGGCTAAATTCGCCTATCTGTCCAAGTTGCGATGGACGCACGTCGCAGTAGCAATTGTGGCAATCGTCAGCGCCTATACCGGAGTGAACTGGTGGTTGGGACCTCAGGTTCCGGTCGAGTCAGTGGCAAAGCGTGACTTTGTTCAAACGGTGGTTGCCAGCGGCCACGTCGAGAGTCCTCATCGCGTCGATATCGGTGCACAAATAACCTCCACCGTCAAGAAGATCCCTGTAAGTGAGGGCGACGAAGTTAAGGGGCAGGATGTACTCATTGAACTTGCTGCCACGGAGTTGCAAGCCACTGAAAGACAGGCCGACATTGCCGTCACGCAAGCCCAGGCCAGACTCCGCCAACTCAAAGAATTGCAAGCACCCATAGCTGAGCAGATGCTGCGCCAGGCAAAGACCAATTTGCAAAACGCCCAATCAGCTTTGACGCGCAACCAGAGTCTGTTCAACCAAGGCTTTATTGGCGAAGCCGCATTAGAAGATTCTCGCAAAGCCGTTGAACTCGCGGATGCTCAAGTCAAATCTGCGCAGAAACAGCTTGAAACGACCCGGTCAACCGGCAGCGACTACGCGATGGCACAAAGCGCTGTGAGCGAGGCCAAGGCTGCTGCCGATGCCGCACGCGCCCGTGCCAAATACGCCGTTATCAAAGCGCCCATGCAGGGCGTTCTGATTGGGCGCAATGTCGAGGTTGGCGATGTGGTCCAGCCCGGCAAGGTGCTTATGACCCTTTCACCCAAAGGCAAGACGCAGCTGGTCCTTGCGATTGACGAAAAGAACCTGCGCCTCATCGCATTGGGACAAAAGGCTATCGTTTCCGCTGATGCCTATGCACTGCAGAAATTTGATGCAACGCTTGTCTACATCAATCCAGGCGTAAATGCGCAGACCGGCGCAGTTGAGGTCAAGCTTGATATTGACAAGCCACCCGCTTTTCTGCGGCAGGACATGACAGTATCGGTCGACCTTGAAGTCGCGAGACGACCGCAGACGCTGTTGCTGCCGGCAACTGCGGTGCATGATGTTGACGGGTCTTCCCCGTGGGCGTTGCGGGTTGAGAGCGGACACATCGTAAAGGTTCCGGTCAAGGTGGGTTTGCGCAGCGGTGGTTTCGTGGAGGTACTGCAGGGTCTCAGTGAGGGTGACACGGTCGTATCGGGAGCGTCCTCGATTCCAATCGGTTCACGCGTGCGACCCAAGGCACCTTCCAACTGAAGCTCGTCGTATGTTTACAACGTGGTTACCATTTGAATGGATCGTTTCAATCCGGTTTCTGCGTGAAGGTCGATTGCAAACGCTATTCATCATTTCCGGTGTAGCTATTGGTGTCGGAGTGATCGTCTTCATGTCTGCCCTATTGGCGGGATTGCAATCTAATTTCATACGCCGTGTACTATCGACACAGGCGCATATCCAGTTGCTGCAACCCCAGCAGATTACGCGCCAATTGCGCAGCGGCGCGGATGCTCCCAAAGGACAGGTCGAGGGAGCCATTGTCCAACCTCCTCTGCAGCAAACCAAGTCCATTGACCAGTGGCAGGCCATCGTTGAGCAAGTGCGTGCCATGCCCGCAATCAAAGTAGTGTCGCCAGTGACCAGCGGCCCGGTATTGGTGCTGCGCGGGAGCGCTACGCGTGCTGTAACGGTCTCAGGAATCGAACCAGAAACCTACTTTCGCATTGTTGACTTTAGCGACAAGATCCTACGTGGAACTTCGCGCCTAGCTGGATCAGACATCCTGATCGGCAGCGAACTCAGCAACGATTTTGGGGTCGATGTGGGCGACAAGCTTCACGTCACCGCAGCCAACGGCGCCACCAGCGTGCTGTCAATCGTTGGTGTGTTTGACTTGGGCAACAAGGGCGCCAATCAGCGCAATACCTTCACCGTCTTGCACACGGCGCAAAGTCTTCTTGATCTCCCAGGTGGAGTTACCAGTATCGAAGTGACCGTGCAGGACATCTACGCGGCTGAAACTATTGCACAACGCGTCGCCGCCGCTACTGGTGTGGAGGCAGACAGTTGGATCAAGAATAGTGCGCAATTCTTTGCTGCGGTGAGCGCGCAAACAACTGCCAACACCGCCATCCGCTTCTTTGTCGGTTTGTCCGTCGCTTTCGGCATTGCCAGTGTGCTCGTTGTCTCCGTTGTTCAGAAATCGCGCGAAATTGGCATCCTGCGTGCCATGGGCATCTCTAGGGGGCAAATACTGCGACTTTTTCTGCTGCAGGGTGGATTGCTCGGCTTTGGCGGATCCCTGGTGGGGTGCGGAATTGGCGCGTTCGCATTATTCCTTTGGCAACGATTGGCACGCAACGCAGATGGAACGCCACTGTTTCCCTTGGAATTTGACTCCACCATGTTTGCAATCGCACTCGTGCTTGCGACCATCACCGGCCTGCTCGCCGCATTGGCTCCCGCCATGCGCGCTGCCCGCCTTGACCCCGTGGTGGCTATCCGTGGATAACAATGTCGTTGTTCGGTTGCGCGGGGTGCGTAAAGCATTCAACATCGGCACGCCCTTTGAGACGGAAGTTTTGCACGGGATAGACCTGACTTTGCACCGTGGCGACTTTTGCGCGGTCATGGGACCCTCGGGCTCCGGCAAGAGCACTTTGTTGAATATTGTCGGATTGCTTGATCGTCCCACGGCGGGCACCTTGCTGATTTGTTCCGAGGAAACCACGACTCTCAATGACAGGGAGTTAACGCGTCTGCGCGGGCACACCATTGGCTTTGTGTTTCAGTACCACCACCTCATCACTGCATTTACGGCTTTAGAAAACGTCATGATCCCCATGTTAGGAGCGGCGGGGTTTCCCAATGCGCAAATGCGCGAGCGTGCAGAACAGTTGATCGAGAGCGTTGGATTGACGACGTGGAAGGACAACCTTGCCGGGAACATGAGCGGTGGGCAGCAACAGCGTGTGGCCATTGCCCGAGCGTTGGCCATGAGTCCTGCCGTGCTGTTAGCAGATGAACCCACGGGAAACCTCGATACAAAAAGCGCTGATGCAGTCTTCGCTTTGTTGCGCCAAGTAAATCAGGAACATGGAACAACCATTCTGTTTGTAACCCATAACCCAAGCTTGGCCAATTTGTGCGACAAGACAATTCAGGTCATTGACGGGCTCTTGACGGAGTAGCGAAGTGAAGAGTACGTTGCGGGCAAGGCGACAGCTTCACGGAACCTCGACGGCGAAAGATTTTCTGCTGCTCGAAAACAGCCACCCGGGAGCCCCTCCTAATGGTCGATTCTAGCCAGCAAGATGACCAAACTGTCTGCCCGAGACTTCACGTACAGACATTGATCCATACTAAGCGACCGTATGTCTGCCGGTCGTATCTGCACCGTTTTGAAACGCTGGAGGAGCAACTGCGCTCAATGCAGGCCCGAGACTCCTGATTGCAAATCATGGCCGATGGCTGATGCACAGATTTCGCTGGATAACGTCCTCACCTGTTCGCGCTGAGTTCACGGGTGTACCGAAGAATACCCTCATCGCGGCACCAAAGGACCGAGCTGAAGGTGCTAAGTGATCGATCATCACGTTACGAGGGATGCATAAACCGGTGCCGCCGTTAGACCGTGCCTGATAGCGTCGCGTCAATAGGGTAACGTGAAGGATCAGGCCAGCACAGCATGCGGTGCCAACTGCTGCCTCTTTTCATTGCAAGCTTGGATGCAGACCGCCCGACTGAATGACGATGTGACGCAGTGCCTCTTGGTTGAGAATATGGATATGACGCTGCTGCACCGCGACAATGCTGTCGGCCACAAATCTTGAAAACGTTCTACTCACGGTTTCAAGTTTTAAACCGAGATAGCTGCCAATCTCTTCGCGTGTCATACGCAGTATCAGTTCTGAATGCGAGAAGCCCCGGGCATGAAGTCGGTGCACCAGGTTCAGCAAGAAGGCGGCAAGTCGTTCCTCTGCTCGCATGCTGCCAAGCATAAGCATTACGCCATGTTCGCGCACGATCTCGCGGCTCATGAGTTTGTGAACATGACGCTGCAAGGCCCTCACTTTGCGTGACAGTTCCTCAACCCGGTGAAACGGCATGACACAGACCTCGCCATCTTCCAGTGCCACCGCCTCGCAGCTGTGGTTGTCGTTCACGATGCCGTCCAAACCGATCATTTCACCTGCCATCTGAAACCCGATGACATGATCTCGACCTTCCTCGGAAGCGACACTTGTCTTAAAGAAACCGGTCCGTATGGCATACAAGCTGGTGAATTTTTCGCCGCTGCGAAATAGCGTCGAGTGGCGCTTAACGAATAGCGTTTATCGGACGCCGCAAAGATGTTTGCCGATGGCACGACAGTTGGCCGGCGTCAGATAAACCATGTTGGACTGAACCGCCACCCAAGGCGATCGCGATAGGGGATTGAAATCTTCGCAGGGTCTCACCG
>CAITXW010000014.1 GCA_903896425.1 uncultured beta proteobacterium
GACTTGATGTTGAGTTCGGCTTCCAGTGGTTGCACGAAGGTCTGGAACATGTCGAGCAGCATGCCCTGGCAACCGGCGGTGATGACATCGAGCACGGCGGTATTGACGACGGTTGTGAAAACGATCGGCTTGTTGCCGTCAACGACACCGGCATGGTTGATCTGTCGCACTGCTTGCAGGGCCTTGTCGACGCTATCCACAAAGGGCAGGCGGATATGGCGCGACTTGACTTCGAATTGGGCCAGGATGGCGTTGCCAAAGGTTTCGGCGGTGATGCCGGTGCCGTCAGAAATAAAAAATACGGTGCGATTGGACATGGTGGGCGATTGTGAAGGGCTTGTCGGATAATGACGCCAATTGACCCGATCTTCTCATGCACTGCCTTGACCTGCCCCAACCACGACGCCGTCAGATGGCCCGCATGAGCGCGCCGCACGCAAGCCTGTTGCTGTTTGTGCGCGCCGAACCGCTTTTAACTTCTGGAGCTTTCCCATGTCTGCATTATTCAACCCGACCGCCCTGGTCGTACCGTTTGAAAACCTGAGGATGACCGACGTCGAGTCGGTTGGCGGCAAGAACGCCAGCCTCGGCGAGATGATTTCAAATCTGCCCACGGGCGTCAAAGTGCCCACCGGTTTTGCCACGACGGCACACGCTTTTCGCGATTTTCTGGCCTACCAGGACCTGGCTGGCCGCATCAATGCCCGCTTGAGCGCGCTTGACACCGAAGACGTGCGGGCGCTGGCGCAGGTCGGCGCTGAAATCCGTGCCCTGGTCGAGGCACAGCCCTTTCCGGCTGATCTGGAGCAGGCGATTCGCGAGGCCTTTGTGACGCTGAGTGCGAGCAATACGCAGGCTTCATTTGCCGTGCGATCATCGGCCACGGCCGAAGATTTGCCGGACGCTTCGTTTGCGGGGCAGCAGGAGACTTTTCTCAATGTCATTGGCATTGAGGAGGTGCTGCACAAGATCCGTGAAGTTTTCGCCTCGCTGTACAACGACCGCGCCATCAGCTACCGCGTGCACAAGGGCTTTGCGCATGAGCATGTGGCGCTCAGTGCCGGCATCCAGCGCATGGTGCGCTCGGACCTCGGAGCGGCTGGCGTCATGTTTACGATTGACACCGAGTCCGGTTTTTCGGACGTGGTTTTCATCACATCGAGTTATGGTCTGGGCGAGACGGTGGTGCAGGGTGCCGTCAATCCGGATGAGTTCTATGTCCACAAGCCCATGCTCATGGCCGGAAAGCGCGCCCTGATTCGGCGCAGCCTGGGCTCCAAACTGATCCAGATGCAGTTCACGACGGCGGCCGAAAAGGCGGCCAGCGGCAAACTGGTGAAAACCACGGATGTGCCGACCGAATTGCGAAACCGCTATTCGCTGACCGATGCCGACGTTGAAAAACTGGCTGCCTATGCGCTGGTGATCGAGCAGCACTACGGCCGTCCGATGGACATCGAGTGGGGCAAGGACGGACTGGACGGCGAGCTGTATATCCTGCAGGCGCGTCCGGAAACGGTCAAAAGCCAGGCCGGCAGCGCGGTTCAGTACCGATACAAACTCAAAGGCAAGGGCGCCGTCCTTGTCGAAGGGCGCGCCATTGGTCAGAAGATTGGCACCGGCCCGGTGCGCATCGTGCACAACATCAGCGAGATGGACCAGGTGCAAGCGGGCGATGTGCTGGTGACCGACATGACCGATCCAAACTGGGAACCGGTGATGAAACGCGCTTCGGCCATCGTCACCAACCGGGGCGGACGCACCTGCCACGCCGCCATCATCGCGCGTGAACTCGGTATCCCGGCCGTGGTCGGCTGTGGTAACGCAACCGACTTGCTCAAGGACGGTACGCTGGTGACAGTCAGCTGTGCTGAGGGCGATACTGGCTTCATTTATGACGGTTTGCTGGAGACCGAGATCAGCGAAGTCCGGCGTGGCGAAATGCCGCCCGTGCCGGTCAAGATCATGATGAACGTCGGCAACCCGCAACTGGCCTTCGATTTCTGCCAGTTGCCCAACGAAGGTGTTGGTCTGGCACGGCTTGAGTTCATCATCAACAACAACATCGGCGTGCATCCGAAAGCCATCCTGGACTACCCAAACATTGCGGTCGACCTGAAAAAGGCCGTGGAGTCGGTGGCGCGCGGTCATGCGTCGCCACGGGCGTTCTATGTGGACCGGGTTGCCGAGGGCGTGGCCACAATCGGCGCGGCATTCTGGCCGAAACCGGTGATCGTGCGCTTGTCTGATTTCAAGAGCAACGAATACCGCAAGCTTATCGGCGGTAGTCGGTACGAGCCGGAAGAAGAGAACCCGATGCTCGGCTTTCGGGGCGCGGCGCGTTACGTGAGCGCGGATTTTGGCGAGGCCTTTGCCATGGAATGTGAGGCACTCAAGCGGGTGCGCGAGGACATGGGGCTGAGCAATGTCCAGGTCATGGTGCCTTTTGTGCGCACCGTGGGGCAGGCACGCAAAGTGACTGAACTGATGGCGACGCACGGCCTCAAGCGCGGCGAAAACGGTTTGAAGATCATCATGATGTGCGAGATCCCGAGCAATGCCCTTCTGGCCAAGGATTTCCTGCAGTACTTTGACGGCTTTTCAATCGGCTCCAATGACCTGACGCAGTTGACGCTGGGCCTGGATCGTGATTCCGGAATGGAATTGCTGGCCGCTGATTTTGACGAGCGCGACCCGGCCGTGACAACCCTGATCAGCATGGCAATAGCCGCTTGCAAGGCCGAGGGCAAGTACATCGGAATTTGCGGGCAGGGCCCCAGCGATCACCCGGACTTTGCCGAGTGGCTGATGCGCGAAGGGATTTCATCAATTTCCCTGAATCCGGATACCGTCGTTGCCACTTGGCAAGGGCTGGCAGGGCGCTGAGCATGGCCGGCGGCTTGCGTTTGCAGGGCTGGCTGCTGGCGATCTGGTTTGCGACGTCTTTTGGCGTCGTATTTTTTGCCCACGACTTGAGCGGCATCGTTAATGGCTGGCCGGTCGGTTACTGGTTTGCAGCACAGGGCACTGTGTTTGTGTTTATCGCCATCGTCGCCGTGTTCGCCTGGCTCGCAAACCGGCGCGAAGGCGAAGGCACAGTGCAAGACCCGGTTTATGGCGCGTACAAACGGCGATTGCATTGGCGCTTTGGCGCCTATGTGCTGTGCTTGCTGCTGTTTGTGCTGCTGCTGGGATTGGCTGAGCGTTGGGGTCTGAAGAAGGGCTGGGTCGGCGGGATATTTTTGTTTGCCACGGTCTGCCTGTATGCGGTGATCGGAATTTATGGCCGGACGTCGGACGTTGCCGAATACTATGTTGCGGGTCGCAATATTCCAGCGGTGTACAACGGTATGGCAACGGCGGCCGACTGGATGAGCGCAGCATCCTTCATCAGCATGGCCGGCGGACTCTATTTGCAGGGTTTTACCGGGACGCCGGGGCAACCTGGCGGCCTGGTTTATGTGCTGGGCTGGACGGGTGGTTTCTGCCTGGTTGCGCTGCTGGTGGCGCCGTATCTGCGAAAGCTGGACCTGTACACGGTGCCGGACTATTTTCAGCATCGGTTTGGCGGGCGTTGGCCGCGGGTGATAGCCGCCTTCTCCGCCGTACTGTGTTCCTTCACCTATGTGGTGGCGCAGATTTATGGCGTGGGTCTGATCACTTCGCGTCTGACCGGTGTCCAGTTCGAGATTGGCATTTTGCTCGGTCTGGGTGGCGTGCTGGTTTGTTCCTTTCTCGGCGGCATGCGGGCCGTGACCTGGACCCAGGTCACCCAGTACGTGGTGTTGATTCTGGCTTTCCTGATACCGGTTTCGTGGCTTGCCTACAAGCAGTTGGGCAACCCGTTGGCACCCTTTGTTTATGGCCAGCAGTTGCAAAAGATCGCCGACCTGGAGCAGAAACTTCTGACCTCACCGGCTGAGGCGCAGGTGACCGATGAATATGCGCGGCGGGCGCGGCAATACGAGTTGAAATTGCAAAATGTTGACGCTGCACTCGAAGCGGATCGCAAGGAACTCAAGGCCCGGATTCAGCGCCTGAACGAACAGCATGCCGAGGAAGCGCTGATTGTGGCGGCGCGGCGCGAACTGGCTGCAGTGCCGCGCGATGGCGATGCCGCCCGTGCCAACTGGACTCGTGCCATGCAGGACAACCTGGAGCGGGCCCAGCCGCTCGGTGGCATGCCAATACATACCAAGCCTTTTGCCGGTGATCCGCAAGGCAGTGCCGAGGAACGGCAGGCGTTTGAACTCTCACGACTCAATTTCCTGGCGCTGATGTTTTGTCTGATGGTCGGCACCGCCGGTTTGCCGCACCTGTTGACCCGTTTTTATACGACCCGCTCCGTAGCCGAGACCCGTACTTCGGTGGTTTGGTCGCTGTTTTTCATCGCCGTTCTGTACCTGGCGGCGCCAGCGTTGGCGGTACTGGTGAAGTATGAAATCATGAGCCATCTGGTGGGGCAGAGTTTTGATTCCTTGCCGGTCTGGATTGCACAGTGGGCGAAAGTTGATCCGTCGCTGATATCGGTGAGCGACGTCAACGGCGACCATATTCTCCAGTTTTCCGAACTCAGGTTGGGTCCCGATATTGTGATGCTGGCCACACCCGAACTTGGCGGTTTGCCTTATGTGGTTTCGGCTTTGGTGGCTGCCGGCGGACTGGCGGCGGCGCTGTCGACGGCGGACGGTTTACTGTTGACCATTGGCAACGCGCTGGCGCACGATTTGGTTTTCCACGGCGCCAGCGGTCTTGGTCAGACCCACGCCGTGCGTCGGGTGATGTTGTCGAAATTCGTGCTGCTGGTGGCTGCCCTGGTGGCTGCTTACGTTGCTGCGCAGCGACCGGCTGACATTCTGTATCTGGTTTCGGCCTCATTTTCTCTCGCCGGAGCTGCGTTTGTGCCCGTGATGGTGTTGGGAATCATGTGGAAGGCAACGACCTCCCGGGCCGCAGTGTGTGGCATGTTGACAGGGCTGGGACTGACAATTTATTACATGGCTGTCAATTCCGCCTCGATCCGTTCAACCCTGGGTTTGGCTGGCAGCGGCCTGTGGTTTGGTATCCAGCCGGTTTCCGCCGGTGCTTTCGGGATACTGGCCGGACTGGTGGTGACCGTGGCCGTCAGTCTGCTGTGGCCAACAGCGGCTGCGGGGCGCAACGGCGCAGCGGCTTCGGATGGCATATAATCATCGGCTCACCTTGCCACACCTCACACGACGCTGAGGGTGGCTATTTTTGCCCCGCGGGGGCTATCCACAAGGAGTATCAATGCGTCATTACGAAATCATTCTCATGATCCACCCGGATCAGAGCGAACAAGTTCCTGCCATGCTGGAACGTTACAAGGGCATGATCATCGCCGGCGGCGGTAAAGTGCACCGTGTCGAGGACTGGGGCCGTCGGCAACTGGTCTACATGATCAACAAGCTTGCCAAAGCGCATTATCTTTGCGTCAACATCGAAGCCGATCAGGCTGTGATGGCTGAGCTGGAGCATGCCTTCAAGTTCAATGATGCCGTTTTGCGTCATCTGACCGTGTCGAAGAAGAAGGCCGATACCGGCCCGTCTTCGATGATGAAGACGGTCGAGCGTGAAGACGCTCGCAAGACACAACAGGCTGAATACCAGGCCTGAATTGGCTCTTGTCAGCGAGGAGCGTGAACCCCATTGCCAATCAACTTGTCCTGACCGCCTGTATCGCCGAGCTTGACGGCTTGCGCTACACACCGGCCGGATTGCCCGCGTTGAATCTGCGACTCGAACACGAGTCGGAAATTCAGGAGTCAGGGCAGACCAGACAGGTCAAGGCGGCAATCAAAGCGGTGGCATTCGGTGCATTGGCTGAGCGGCTTGTCAGACAGGCTATAGGCAGCACCTGGCGCTTCACCGGTTTTTTGGGAACACCTCGCAACGGCAGGAACATTGTGTTTCATGTTCAAGAATTTCAGCAAGATTAACGAATTCGCATTTATTTAAGGAGTCCATCATGGCCGGACCAAAACGTTTCAATAACAAAGACAAGCGCCCGAAGCGCCC
>CAITXW010000015.1 GCA_903896425.1 uncultured beta proteobacterium
TAAACCCATCAGGGACCATTTAAGTCCGAATGTACGGTTGCAATCTCTCCGACTCGCCAACATTTGCAATGTGGCTTGCAAAACAAGGGGCGTCCATGTACGCAATGACGATTCCCGGCTCAATACCCCAGCGCCAGCCCGGTGTTGCGGCGCGGATCGTTGGCGCCGTAGAAACGGTTTGCGCCGACCGGCTTGCCGCCGAGCGCAGGCGCGCCCACCAGGATCGCCGTCAGGTGACTGCCCGGTTGTGGCACACCGAGCTTGTGCCCCATCTCAACCAGAATTTTTCGTGTGTCGGGGCTCAAGCCCAAGCTTTCCACATTGGTCAAATCAGGCAGCCACTGCTGGTGAAAGCGTGGCGCGTCGACGGCTTCCTGCACGTTCATGCCGTAGTCGATCACGTTCAGGATGGTGTGCGTCACGGCCGTGATGATGCGGCTGCCGCCCGGTGTGCCCACCACCAGCACCGGCTTACCGTTCTGGCTGACGATGGTCGGGCTCATGGAACTCAGC
The DNA here is from genome assembly GCA_903896425.1 of uncultured beta proteobacterium. GTDB lineage: Bacteria > Pseudomonadota > Gammaproteobacteria > Burkholderiales > Burkholderiaceae_C > Rhodoferax. The sequence continues at coordinate 514 of CAITXW010000015.1, forward strand.
GGCCGCTTGCCCGGCGCGATGGCATTGGCCTGCCCCTGCACCAGACCGTACATATTGGGCACACCAACCTTGATGGTGAAGTCGTCCATCTCATTGTTGAGCAAGACGCCGGTGCCGGCAGCGGTCACCCCGGCGCCAAACCAGTCATTGAGCGTGTAGGTGACTGCCACCGCGTTGCCGTGCTTGTCCACAATCGAGAAGTGCGTGGTGTTGTTGCCCTCGTGCGGCTCGACGCCGGGTTTCAGGTCTTTCGAAACGCCAGCCTTGGCCGGATCAATGGCGGCACGTATCCTGGCCGCGTAGCCCTTGTCGAGCAGACGCTCCAGCGGGTTCTTCACAAAGTCGGGATCGCCGAGGTAGCTGTTGCGGTCCACAAAGGCGTGGCGCATGGCTTCGATCAGGTAGTGCACCGACTGCGCCGAGCGAAAGCCCAGGTCTTTGAGCGGATAGCCCTCAACAATGTTGAGAATCTCGCAGATCACGACACCACCCGAACTCGGCGGTGGCGCCGAGACAACGTGATAGCCACGGTAATCGCACTCCACCGGTGCCAGTTCGCGCACCCGGTACTGGTCCAGATCGGCCTGCGTCAGCAGACCCTTGCCGGCCACACTCGCGGCCACCAGCGCCTTGGCGACGGGCCCCTTGTAGAAGCCATCGGCACCATTTCGGCTGATGCGCTTCAAGGTCTTTGCCAGATCTTTCTGCACCAGCCTTTGCCCACTTTGAAAAGGCTCACCCTTGTTCAGAAAAATGGCGGCAGACGGCGCATCGGCGCGAAAGTCAGCCGTAGCCGTCTGGAAGATGTCCGCATCGCCCTGCTGCAGCACAAAGCCGCGCTCGGCCAGCTTGATCGCCGGCGCCATCAGCGTCGCGCGCGGCAGGCTGCCGTACCTGGCACGTGCCATCTCAAAACCGGCCACGGACCCCGGTACGGCGACCGCCAGATAGCCCTGGGTGCTCAGGTCCTTGATGACATGGCCGCTGGCATCGAGGTACATGTTGGCACTGGCACCCAGCGGCGCCTTCTCGCGAAAGTCGAGAAAGGTCTTGCGCCCGTCGGCCAATTGCAGCGTCATGAAGCCGCCACCACCCAAGTTGCCAGCGGCCGGATAGACGACGGCCAGCGCGTAGCCGACGGCGACCGCGGCGTCGATGGCATTGCCACCCTTCTTCAGCACGTCAACGCCAACCCGGGTTGCCAGATGTTGGGCCGTGACCACCATGCCGTGCTCAGCCGCCACTGGTGCTACCGAGGCCGCCTGCACACTGGCGCCACAAAAAGAAATCACGCTGCCAAGCAAAGCCAGGCACAGGCGAAAGTCGGGTTTCATGGAGGCTCGATTCGAAACAAACAGCGTGCCACTGTAGCAGGCAAGCCACAGCCAATGCAGCAGCGGGAACTTTACCCCCACGACACGCAGTTGACGCTTGCAGTTGCTATGCTCGCCACCAAGTTGCGCAGGTCAGTCCTTCGCGCTTTACAGGAAACACCCATGAAACAGACGTCCCTCATTGCCCGCGCCAGAATCTGGCTCGTTCTCGCCTTCTTGCTCGGCTTCGGCTTTGCCATGGCGCAATCCGAGCCCGGCATCAAAGAGGTTTATGCCACGGCGCAGGCCGGCAAGCTTGAAGAAGCGCAGGTCATGATCCAGCAGGTACTGGTCACGCATCCCAAGAGCGCTACCGCGCATTTTGTGCAAAGCGAACTCTATGCCCGCCAGGGCAATTTGCCGCGCGCACGTGAGGCGCTGGCGCAGGCCGAGAGTTTGAAACCCGGACTGCCATTTGCCAAGCCGGAAGCGGTGAAGGCACTGCGCGCGCAACTGGCCGCCAGGAGCACGCCGGCGACCTCGACGCACCGCGCCGCAGTTCAGGACAGCCCAGCGGTTAGCGCCTCGTCCTTCTCCTGGGGCTTACCGCTGCTGCTGGCCGGTGGCGTGATCCTGCTGGGTTACTTTATGTTTCGCCGGCGTGCACCGGCACCCCTTGCGCAACAACCGGTCTATGCAGCGCCCAACGGCATGAGCGGCCCACAAACCTTCGGCATGGGCGGCGGCACCGCCATGCAGCCGGCCTACGGTCAACCCGGCTACGGCCAGCCAGCCTATGGCCAGGCCCCCGGCACCGGCCTGGGCGGACGCATCATGGGCGGTGTTGCCACCGGTCTGGCGGTCGGTGCCGGCGTGATGGCGGCCCAAGCGATTGGTCGCAACCTGATGGGCCATGACAACGCGTCAGCGAACGGCATCGATAACGCCGGTCGCAACAACGACCCGGGCTTTGATCGCAACGCCGACATGGGTGGCCAGAACTTCGGCCTCAACGACACCAGTTCATGGGACGATGGCGGCTCGGTTGACGCCGGCGGCGGTGGCGACTGGGATAATTAGGCAAACACTCCACAGGAACGACGCATGGTTTTGCTTGAATTCTCAATGGCGCCCTCCGGTAAAAGCCTGAGCCTGAGCCCCTTCGTCGCGCGCATTCTCGACATCATCGACCAAAGCGGTCTACCCTACCAACTCACGCCCATGGGCACCATCATCGAAGGCGAATGGGATGAGGTGATGGGCGTCGTCGGCGCCTGCTACCGCGACCTCAGCGCCGACTGCGAGCGCGTCGGCGTGCACATCAAGGTCGACGCCCGCAGCGGCCCCGGTGGGCGCATCAAGAGCAAGGTCGAAGCCGTGCAGCAGAAGGTAGGTCGCAAGCTCTCGACCTGAGCCTCACCGCGTAGCCCGTATGCAGCGCAGCGGAATACGGGATTGGTGAAGCAGCGGTACCCCCGAATTGCGCCTTCGGCTCTATACGGGCTACAGATGCTCAGTCGGGGTTTAACGCATGGAAAACCCGCAAGGCTGCATACGCATCGTTGGCAGCGTAAATCATTTGCGCCTGGCTCAGCGTCGGCGCAGCCCAGTTCGAGGTCGTGGCCTTCTTTGACTTGATGAAGCGCTGCTGAAACAACACCGCCACCGCACCCTTCACACCCATGTCCTTGCGGTAGCCGCGCGCATGAAAAATGGTGTTGAGGTCCAGCACGTCCTGCGCCTGCACACCGAGCTTGGCCTGGATGCGCTTGCGGTCATCACCCAAGCCAAAGCCGGCCTTGGTGAATCCCGGCAGCGCCAGCAACTGCGCCACGATGGCGCTGCAATCGGGATCAAACAACTGAAAGACCCAGGCCTGCTCCAGCGTCGATAACTGCACCACGTGCGGGCCTTCGGAAACCTGGTCCTTGAAAAAAGTCGGTTTCGATTCCGTATCAAAACCCCAGACCGGCGTGTTACGCAGCGCCGCGTCCGCCTCGCGCGCCTGCGCTGCCGTGGTCACCAGCGCAATGCGATCCGGCCCGAGACGGTCAAACTCGGGCAACAGGGCGATCTCTTCTTTGCTGGGGGTGCTGTGGCGGTTGGGCATGGGGCATTATTGATCGTTTCAAAATGCAGACCGTGGCGATCCATGCACTGCGGTGTTGTCATTGCGGAGTCGTTGCGCAATCCAGGCTACCGAAGACATGGATCCCGGATCGGGACCGGGATGACAACCGGGAGCGGGCTAGGATTTCAATTTGCCCTTGCGCTGCGCGCGCCAGGAGCCCAGCAGCACCAGCAGGCCGGGGATGAAAATCATGGCCCAGATGATCTTGTCCAGATGCGTCTTGACAAAGGGAATATTGCCGAAGAAATAGCCCACCGTGATGATGCCGACTACCCACAGCGCGCCGCCGGTGACGTCGAAAAACGTGAAGCGCGAGCGGCTCATTTTCGCCACGCCGGCGACAAAGGGCGCGAAGGTGCGCAGGAACGGCATGAAGCGCGCCGCCACGATGGTGATGCCACCGTAGCGCTCGTAAAAATTGTGGGCACGATCAAACGCCGCCTTGTTGAACAGCCTGGAGTTTTCCCACTTGAAGACGCGCGGACCAAAGTAGCGACCCAGCGTGTAATTCGACTGGTTGCCCAGCACGGCCGCCGCCAGCAGCAGCGCAATCGACAGCGGATAACTCATCAGACCCAGGCCGCACATGGCGCCCACCACAAACAGCAGCGAGTCGCCGGGCAGGAAGGGCATGATGACCACGCCGGTCTCGACAAAAATAACCACAAACAGCAGCGCATAAACCCACAGGCCGTAATTGCTGACAAAGGCTTCGAGGTAGCGGTCAACGTGCAGAACGAAGTCAAAAAGGGATGTCACGATTTCCATAGGGCCGATTATCCCCGCCCGAGCCCAGCACGATGGCGCTCGCTATAAGATGCGACTCCAACCCAGCCCTCAACCCATCCCATGACACTTGGCACTGACTCTGAATTCGGCAGCATCCCGGACCTGATCCACCAGCACGCGCTAAACGCGCCACAGCAGCGCGCCCTGGTGCAGGGCGAACGCAGCCTGGACTACGCGGCACTTGATGCGCTGATGGACCGCACGGCGGCGGCCCTGCAACGCGATGGCATCGGGCCGGGCCAGGTGATTGCGATCTGCGCCGCCATGTCGAACGAATACGCCGTCGTCTTCCTGGGCGCCCTGCGCGCCGGTGTCGCGGTGGCGCCGCTGGCACCGGGTTCGGGCACCCAGAGCCTGCAACGCATGCTGCAGGACGCGCAGGCGCGGCTGCTGTTCACCGATGCCGCCAACGCCGAATCATTTGGCGCGACTGATGCAAGCGCGGTCGCTCGCGTCGCACTCGACGGCTCGCCCAGCGGCCGCGCGCTGGCGGACTGGCTGGCAGATGCCGGAGTCAAGCCAGCGCCGGTAGCGCTGCAGGGCGAATGGCCGTTCAACATCATCTATTCCTCCGGCACCACCGGCGAGCCCAAGGGCATCGTGCAGTCGCACGCCATGCGCTGGACGCACGTGCGCCGCGGCGCTGCTTTTTACTGCGGCGCCGACACCGTCACGCTGCTGTCAACACCGCTCTACTCCAACACGACCTTGGTCGTGTTCTTCCCGACCCTGAGTGTTGGCGGCACGGTCATCCTGATGCCCAAGTTCGACGCACTCGCTTATCTGGAACTGGCACAGGCGCACCACGTAACGCACACCATGCTGGTGCCGGTGCAATACCAGCGCCTGCTTGCACACCCACAATTCGATCGCTTCGACCTCTCCAGCTACCGCATGAAGTTTTCCACCAGCGCGCCATTTGCAGCGGCGCTCAAGGCCGACGCGCTCAAACGCTGGCCGGGCGAGCTGGTCGAGTACTACGGCATGACCGAAGGCGGCGGCACCTGCATCCTGGATGCCCGCGCCTGGCCCGACAAACTGCACACCGTCGGACGCCCGGCTGAAGGCCACGACATCCGCCTGATCGACGAGCAGGGCGTGGCAGTCGCCACCGGCGAAATCGGCGAGGTGGTCGGGCACTCGGCCGGGATGATGACGGGTTACCACGGCCACCCCGACAAAACGCGCGAGGCGGAGTGGTTCGATCCGCAAGGCAAGCGCTTTATCCGCACCGGCGATGTCGGGCGCTTTGATGCCGACGGTTTTCTGACCCTGGTCGACCGCAAGAAAGACATGCTGATTTCGGGTGGCTTCAACGTTTATCCGAGCGATCTGGAGGCCGTGCTGCGCCGTCATGCGCGCGTGCTGGAAGCGTCCGTGGTCGGCATGCCCTCGGTGCAATGGGGCGAGACGCCGGTGGCCTTTGTCGTGCTCAAGGACGGGCCGCCACTGGGCGCCGACGCGTTGCTGCAATGGGCCAACGACCAACTGGGACGCACCCAGCGCCTGAGCCGCCTGCACTTTCTCGACGCCCTGCCCCGCAGTGCCATCGGCAAGGTTCTCAAACGCGAGTTGCGTGAGGACAGCCGTGACGTTTCGTTGCAAGATCGGATTGTTCCAGCCCCGGTCTGACCTGTTTTGCCAGATCAAGGTGAAGCGCTCGGATTCCAGCGAAAATATGTAATCAAAAAGGTAAACACAATGCAAACACGTCGATTGGGTCAATCTGAGCTTCAGGTTTCAATACAGGGCTTGGGCTGCATGGGCATGTCTGAGTTTTACAGCGGACGCGACGATGCCGCGTCGATTGCCACCATCCACCGCTCGCTTGATCTTGGCGTTAATTTTCTCGACACCGCCGACATGTATGGCGTTGGAAAGAACGAAGAACTGGTTGGCAAAGCCATTGCCGGGCGCCGCCAGGGCGTCATCCTGGCAACCAAGTTCGGCAACATGCGCGGTGAAGACGGCTCCTTCAAAGGCGTCAATGGAAGCCCGGACTACGTGCGTGCATCCTGTGACGCCAGCCTCAAACGCCTGGGCGTCGAGGTCATCGATTTGTATTACCAGCACCGCGTGGATCCCAACGTGCCGATCGAAGACACGGTTGGCGCCATGGCGGGCTTGGTGCAGGCCGGCAAGGTGCGCTATATCGGCTTGTCGGAGGCCGCACCCAGCACAATTCGGCGTGCGCATGCCGTGCATCCCATCACAGCCCTGCAAACAGAATACTCACTCTGGAGTCGTGAGCCAGAGGAAGAACTGCTTTCAACCGTTCGGTCCTTGGGCATCGGTTTTGTTGCCTACAGTCCCCTGGGTCGGGGCTTTCTGACGGGCGCGTTCAAGACGCTCGATGACTTTGCGCCGGACGACTATCGTCGGCACGCGCCGCGCTTTCAGGGTGAGAATTTCCAGAAAAATCTTGTCCTGGTCGAGGAAGTTGAAGCTATCGCGGCCAGCATCGGCTGCACGGCAGCGCAACTGGCCCTCGCCTGGGTCATGGCGCAAGGCGCTGACATTGTTCCCATTCCCGGCACCAAACGCATTGCCTTGCTCGAGCAAAACATCGCAGCCAGCGATCTGGTACTTTCTGCAGAAATCCTGGCGCGCTTGAACCGGGTGATGCCGGCAGGTGTTGCGGCCGGTCAGCGCTATGTGCCGGCGGCAATGAAGGCCCTCAACCTTTAACGTGGTGCTGGCGGCGAAAGCGGATTGCCAGTCGAAACAACCGGCTACGCGCTTGGCGGCCATCCTGTACCATAACCGCCATCTGCAGGCCGGCACGATTCGAGTGGTCGGCCGGTGCAGCCAAGGAGCAAGGAATTAGCGAAACCTCTGCATCTCCGGGGTATCCGGACAACGAAATCACGGACTGGATTTCGGATGAGCCATGGCCGGCCTTTCTGAAGTACAGCATTGCCGTGCTGTTCGCCGGTGCCCTCGCCGCCCTGCTGGCCTTGCGCCTGCTAGCGCCCGAGCAGAACGGGCGCATGCTGGGCCCGCTGCTGCTGTTTGGCGTGGCGCTGACGGCGTCGGTGCTGCTGCGCCGGGGCTGGACCGAGGCCGCCAAATATGTGCTGGCTTTCGGCAGCTGGGGGGTGGCGACCGCGGTGGCTATTTTCACCGGCGGCGTGAATGCGCCGGTAGTGGGTGCCTTTCCAGCCATCATCCTGATCGTTGGCTGGATGATCAATACCCGTACCGCGCAGGTCATGGGCGCACTCAGCGTGCTGTTGACGATTGCCCTGGCGACAGCCGAATCCATGCACTTGCTGCCAGGCTATTTCCCGTCTTCGCCCGCAATACGCGGCGGCGACCAGATTGTTATCTTCATCGCAAGCACCCTGCTCGCGGTCTTTCTGGTCAACGCCTACCGCCAACGTCTGGCGCAGTTGCGCCAATTGAGCCAGGATCTGGCTGCCCGCACGCGTGACCTTGAAGCGAGCAAGCTCGAACTCAACCAGGCGCAGGCTGTCGCCAAGGCCGGCAGCTGGGTCTACAACATGGTGACCAACACCATGCACCTGTCGGCCGAGACCTGCCGCATTTTTGGACTGCCCGAGGGCACTCGGGGAAGCTACTTCGAATACCTCAAGCGGGTTCACCCGGACGACCGCTTGACAACCGAGACAGCCTGGAAAACGGCGCTGCACAGCGGCGCGTTCGACCATGAGCACCGCATTCAGGTTGGCAAGACGTTTCGCTGGATTCGCGAGAAAGGCGAACTGAGCTTTTCCGCAAACGGCGTCGCCATCCGCGCCGTTGGCATCACGCAGGACATCACCGAACGCAAACAGATCGAGCAGGCGCTGCACACACGTGATGAGCGCTTCCACACCCTGTTCAACCGCGCCAGCGAAGGCATCCTGATCCTGACGCCCGATGGCACCGTGGTCGCAGCCAATGAGTCCTTCGCACGCATGCACGGCTATGCGCCGCAAGAGATGCGCCAGCTCAATCTGCGTGACCTTGACACGCCCGACACCGTGCGCCTGCTGGCGCAGCGACTGCAGCGCATTCTGGCTGGCGAGACCATGACCTTCGAGGTCGAGCACTTCCACAAGGATGGTCATGTCGTGCCGCTGGAAGTCACGTCGAGCCTGATTGTTTCCGAGGGCGAACGCCTGATCCAGGCCTTTCACCGCGACATCAGCGAGCGGCGCCGGGCACAGGAAGCACAGCGCATTGCGGCCACCGCTTTCGAGGCCCAGCAGGGCATGTTCATCACCGATGCACAGCGCGTGATTCTGCGCATCAACCAGGCGTTTACCGAGATCACCGGCTACAGCGCAGCGGAAGCCGTCGGCCAGACGCCGCGCCTGTTGGGCTCAGGTCGTCACGATGCCGCATTCTTTGCCGGTATCACGCAAAATCTGCAGCAACAGGGAGTCTGGCAAGGTGAAATCTGGAACCGGCGCAAGAGTGGCGAAATCTATCCCGAATGGCTCAACATCAGCGCGGTCAGGGACGATGCAGGACAAACCAGCCACTACGTGGCGATCTTTGCCGATATCAGCGAGCGCAAGAAGGCCGAAGAGCGAATCAAGCATCTGGCCTTCTACGACCCGTTGACGGAACTGCCCAACCGGCGCCTGCTGCTCGACCGCCTGACACAGGCTCTGGCCAGCGGCTCACGCCACCTGCAGCGCGGCGCATTGCTGTTTGTTGATCTGGACAACTTCAAGGCGCTCAACGACACCCTGGGTCATCCTGAGGGCGATGCGCTCCTGGGCCAGGTGGCCGCACGCCTGCTGGCTTGCGTTCGCAGCGGCGATACCGTGGCGCGGCTCGGTGGTGATGAATTTGTGGTGCTGCTGGAAGACTTGAGCCAGAGCGAACTCGAAGCGGCAACGCAAACCGAGATCCTGGCCCAAAAGATACAGGGCGCGCTCAATCAGGATTACCCGCTTGCGCACGGCCCTTACCACAGCAGTGCCAGCATCGGCATCACGCTGTTGGACGGTGCAACGGGCGAAAGCGGCGAGGAGCCGCTCAAGCGCGCGGAACTGGCGATGTACCAGGCCAAGACAGCTGGTCGCAACACGATCTGCTTCTTCGATCCGCAAATGCAGGTTGAAGTCACAAACCGGGTGGCCCTGGAGAACGATATCCGCGAAGCGATTGTGCTCGGGCAATTCATGCTTTATTACCAACCGCAAATGCTTGACGCGGACCGCGTGATCGGTGTCGAGGCCTTGGTGCGCTGGCAACACCCGCGCCGTGGTCTGGTATTGCCGATGCAATTCATCACGCTGGCCGAAGAAAGCGGCCTGATTTTGCCGCTGGGCCAGTGGATACTGCAGACCGCCTGCAGTCAACTCGCGCAGTGGGCGAACCGGCCTGCCATGGCCCACTTGAGCATGGCCGTCAACGTCAGCGCCCGGCAGTTTCGTCAGGACAACTTTGTTGAGCAGGTGCAGGCCGTGCTCGCGCGCAGCGGCGCGCGGCCAAACCAGCTCAAGCTCGAGCTGACCGAGAGTATGCTGCTCAGCGATGTTGAAAGCGTGATCGCCAAGATGAGCGCCCTGCGGGACATCGGCGTGCGCTTCTCGCTCGATGACTTTGGCACCGGCTATTCGTCCCTCGCCTACCTCAAACGCCTGCCGCTGGACCAGGTCAAGATCGACCAGGGCTTTGTGCGCGACATTCTGCTCGATGCCGACGACGCAGCGATTGCCAAAATGGTCATCGCACTGGCCGACAGCCTGGGCCTGACCGTGATCGCCGAAGGCGTGGAGACCGCGGCGCAGCAAGATTTCCTCGCCGCGCTGGGCTGCCACCAGTTTCAGGGCTATCTGTTCGGCAACCCAATGCCGCCGCAACAACTCGAGGCCCTGGCCCAGCACTGGTGATTCAATTTCCGAACCATCCCAGTCGTTGTTGCTCTCGCTCGCCAGAATAAATTCGACTCGCACAACGTTGTTACATTGACTTTGCAGGTTGAGTGGATATTGATCTTTCGGCAAACAGAGATGCGCCGACTATCCGACAGACATCGCTGTCTGCTTGCCTGCTGCTGACTCAATTCGCGCGAAGCCGCCGCCCTACTCCACTCTTGTGATGCCCGTTGGCTTGAAGCCCAGGTCAGCCGCCTTGCCCTTGCGTGCACGCGCCGCCCTGGCGTTGTTGAGGCTGCGAATCTCCAGCGTTTCCTCACGCGCCTTGCCGCCGCGGCCAATGCCTTCGATGCGCACGCTGCGGGTGTAGGCGGCAGCGCCGGCCAGACTGTCCTTGTCCTGCAAGTCGAGCAGCATCAGGCCGCGCCCGCCGTTGGCCATGGTCTTGAGTTCGGCAATCTCGAAGGTCAGGATGCGCCCGCCGGTTGAGGCGCAGGCCACGTGCGTGGCAGCACTCACCGGCGTTGCGCCGGAACCGCTGGCGACGATGGAAGGCGCGCACAGGGTTTCGGCGTCGTTGCACGTCACAAAAGCTTTGCCGGCCTTCAGGCGCGACGTCATGTTGGCCACACTGGCCATGAAGCCGTAACCCCCTGAAGCGCTCAGCAGCAAACTCGCATCGGCCGGCCCGGCGAAGTAGTACGCGAGCGCGGTGCCGGCTTCGAGTTCGAGCAGCGTGGTGATGGGCTGACCGTCGCCGCGCGCGCCCGGCAGCAAGGCCACTGCCACCGAATAGACGCGGCCCTTGTTGCCAAACACCAGCAGGGTATCAACCGAGCGGCACTCGAACGTGCCGTAGAGCGCATCGCCGGCCTTGAAGTTGTAGACCGGCGCCGCAGCGTCGGCACCCCGGTCGCGCACCCAGCCTTTTTGCACGCGCACCCAGCCTTTTTCGCTGACCACCACCGTCACCGGCTCGTCCACCACCTTGATCTCCAGCACGGCTTTTTTCTCGGCCTGGATCAGCGTGCGACGCGGGTCGGCAAAGGCCTTGGCGTCGGCCTCGATTTCCTTGATCATCAAGCGCCGCAACACAGCCGGGCTGCCCAGAATTTCTTCGAGCTTCTTCTGCTCGTCGCGCAGGCCACTGAGCTCCTGCTCAATCTTGATCGCCTCTAAGCGCGCCAACTGGCGCAAGCGGATTTCAAGAATGTCTTCGGCCTGCCGCTCTGACAAAGCAAAACGCGCAATCAGCGCCGCTTTCGGGTCATCCGACTGGCGGATGATGGCGATGACCTCGTCGATGTTGAGCAGGACGATCTGGCGCCCTTCCAGAATGTGGGCGCGCTCGAGCACCTTGTTCAAACGATGGCGCGAGCGCCGCTCGATCGTGCTCTGGCGAAACGCGATCCACTCGGTCAGCATCTGGCGCAAGGACTTCAAGGTGGGCCGACCGTCGAGCCCGATCATGGTCAGATTGACAGGCGACGAGGTCTCCAGGCTGGTGTGCGCGAGCAGCGTGGTAATGAGTTCCTGCTGCTCGATGCGGCTGGTCTTGGGCTCGCACACCAGACGCACGGCGGCGTCCTTGCTCGACTCGTCCCGCACGACATCCAGCACCGCGAGCACACTGGCCTTGAGCTGGTTCTGCTCCAGGGAGAGCGCCTTCTTGCCGAGCTTGAGCTTGGGGTTGGTCAACTCCTCAATTTCTTCGAGCACGCGCTGCGTGCTGACACCCGGCGGCAATTCGGTCACCACCAGTTGCCACTGGCCGCGCGCCAGTTCCTCGATCTTCCAGCGCGCTCGAACCTTGAGCGAGCCGCGCCCGGTACGGTAAGCCTCGGCGATGTCGGCGTCGGTGCTGGTGATCTGGCCGCCGCCCGGATAGTCGGGGCCCGGAACCAGCGCCAGCAGTTCCTCATGGCTGAGCTGCGGTGTCTTGATCAGCGCGACGCAGGCATCCGCAATCTCGCGCAGGTTGTGGCTTGGAATCTCGGTGGCCAGACCGACGGCAATGCCGCTGGCACCGTTGAGCAAAGCAAAGGGCAGGCGCGCCGGCAACTGCTGCGGCTCTTCGGTTGAGCCGTCGTAGTTCGGCGTGAATTCAACCGTACCCTCATCGATTTCATCGAGCAGCAAGCCGGTGATCTTGGCCAGACGCGCTTCGGTGTAACGCATCGCCGCAGCGCCGTCACCATCGCGCGAGCCGAAGTTGCCCTGACCGTCAATCAGCGGATAACGCTGGCTGAAATCCTGCGCCATGCGCACCAGCGCGTCATAGGCTGCCTGGTCGCCGTGCGGGTGAA
>CAITXW010000016.1 GCA_903896425.1 uncultured beta proteobacterium
CCACGGCCTCGGCACCGATCACGGCCGCCAGTGCGGCGCTGGGCTGCAGGCCGGTTCCGGCGGTGGTCTTGCGCGGCGCCTTAACCTTGGCAGTCTTGGCAGCCACCTTGACGGCGGGCTTCTTGACCGCCACCTTTTTCGTTGCCACCTTCTTCGCAGCAGCGGTTTTAACAGCGGCACCAGCAAAGGCTTTGGCAGCGGTCTTGCGTGGCGGGAACTTGCTCGGGGCAAATTCGAAGCCGACCTTGCCCGCTTCGGCGTCCCAGGCCAGCATGGCCTTGAAGCCGCGCCGCGTGCGCATGGAGACAAACTTGTCAAGCAGGTCGGTCTTGCCAGTTGTCAGCAGTTTGCTCATCTGCTCGCGCGCAATGGGCTGCTGCAGGATGATTTGGCCGCTCTTGAAATCACAACTCGGTGTTGGCTGCGCCAGCGTTGGCACTGATTTTTCGCAGACGTAGCTCTTGCCATGCTCGAACACGGCGCTGGCGCACTTGGGGCAAGCGCCGAGCGACTGCTGCGCGCTGAAGTCAATCAGTTCGCCGCTTTCCTCGCCCTTTTTGTCGTCACCGAAATCGAACTCGAGCTTGTAGTTCTTGGTTTCCTCGTCGAACTTGATCACCATCTCGGCAGTGAAAGGCCAACCGGCCTTGGAGCGGAAACCATCAAGCGGGCCAATCTTGCGATCGCGCAAAAACTGCTCGACTTCGGCGATCTCAAAAGTGCGCCCAGCCGGCGTCTTGCCAAACGAGAAGCCGCAGCCATCTTCGCTGCCCGATGCGCCGGTGCAGGTGTAGCGCCGGTAGTTCTCTTTGACAACGCCGCCGCAGTTCGGACACGGGGCGGTGAGCGTGGCGTAGTCGCCGGGTACCGTGTCGCGGTCGTATTCCTTGGCCTTTTTCACCATGCGCTCGGTCATGGCGGCAATCTCGGCCATGAAGGACTCGCGGCTCAGCTTGCCGTGCTCCATCTGCGCGAGTTTGTATTCCCACTCGCCAGTCAATTCGGCTTTGGAGAGTTCCTCGACGCCGAGACCGCGCAGCAGCGTCATCAACTGGAAGGCTTTCGCCGTCGGGATCAACTCGCGGCCTTCGCGCAGCATGTATTTTTCAGCAATCAGGCCTTCGATGATGCTGGAGCGCGTTGCTGGCGTGCCCAGGCCTTTTTCCTGCATCGCTTCGCGCAGCTCGTCGTCTTCCACGGTCTTGCCGGCGCCTTCCATGGCGCCGAGCAGCGTCGCTTCCGAGTAGCGGGCCGGTGGCCGCGTTTTGAGCCCCTTGGGGTCTACAGCTTCGGCCTTGACCTGTTCGCCCGGCTTGACCGGCACCAGGTTGCCCGGGCTCTTGTCGTCGCCGTCCTTGACTTCCTCAGCCGCTTCCTTGCCGTAGATGGCAAGCCAGCCCGGCTTGACCAGCACCTTGCCCTCAGTCTTGAAACTGTGAGGGGCCACGGTGGTAATGCGCGTCGTGATCTGGTACTCGGCACTCGGGAAGAACACGGCCATGAAGCGGCGCACCACCAGGTCGTAAATCTTCTGCTCGGCTTCGCTCAGGCCGTGCGGCGCCAGCAGGGTCGGGATGATGGCAAAGTGATCGCTGACCTTGGCGTTGTCGAAAATGCGCTTGCTCTTGCTGATGTAGTTGCCAGCAAGCGCAGTGCGCGCGTGCGGCGCCAGGTGCTTCATGTCGCTGCCGCTGATCATCTCGAAGGTCTGCTTGACCACCGGCACGTAGTCTTCGGGCAGGGCGCGTGAATCGGTACGCGGATAGGTCAGCGCCTTGTGGCGCTCGTACAGGCTTTGCGCAATCGAGAGCGTGGTCTTGGCCGAGAAACCAAACTTGCCATTGGCCTCACGTTGCAGCGAGGTCAAGTCGAACAACAATGGCGAAGCCTGCGTCGTGGGTTTGCTTTCCTCGCTCACGCTGCCTTGCTTGCCGCGCACGGCGTCGGCGATGGCCTTGGCTTCGCGCTGACTCCAGACGCGGTCGGCCTTGAGTTCGGCATCAATCTCCTCATTGCCAGCGGCGGCGTTGGCGGCAGCGCGCTTCCAGGTGGGGTCAAACCACTTGGCGTTGTAGTCACCGGCCTGGGCGGCAAAACTGGCGTGCACTTCCCAATAGTCGCGGCTGATGAATTTGCGGATTTTCTCCTCGCGCTCCACCACCACCGACAGAGTTGGCGTCTGCACCCGACCCACCGTGGTCAAAAAGAAGCCGCCGTCGCGCGAGTTGAAAGCGGTCATGGCGCGCGTGCCGTTGATGCCCACCAGCCAGTCGGCCTCGCTGCGGCAGCGCGCGGCGTCGGCCAGCGGCAGCATCTGCTTGTCGCTGCGCAAGGCACCGAAGCCGTCGCGTATCGCTTGCGGCGTCATTGACTGCAACCACAGGCGCTGCACCGGCAGCTTGACCTTGCTGTACTGCTGGATCAGGCGAAAGATCAGTTCACCCTCGCG
>CAITXW010000017.1 GCA_903896425.1 uncultured beta proteobacterium
CCCTATAAATCAACTACTTACGCCACCCTCATCAGATTCAGACCCGGATTTCGAGCCCAATCAGCTCGTTCTCCTCTGAAGAACGTTGGGACACTACTGATCTCGAACTGAGACTCACCATACGCATCCCAGTCCTGTTGCATCAAGGCGGCACCGTTACGTCCCGTTCTCAGTAAGTTGACATGCAACTGAAGGCGGCTGCGCAGTCGAATTGATGATCCTGTGTAGGTGGCACCGTTCGCGATGCATTTGATCTGATAGACACCAGGGCCATCACCGATCACATTGACAGAGGACTGGCCGCATGGATCAGAGCTTGCCGAATTGTTGGCTATAAGAGCAATGTCTGTCGTCATTTTTCAGTTCCCACAATGACGGCATCATCAAATCCTGCGATCAAAGAAAAGGTTCTTCGTCAATTTCACTGTGATTTTTTCCTTGCTGCGGGACAATCCGGTGAATCAATATTTTCAGCTTGAACATGAAAGATACCGCCCTGTATGAGCAGCTTCTCGGACTGAAGGCTCCTTGGTCTGTCAAGAAGGTAGACCTTTCCTTGGCCGACCAGCGCGTGGTGGTCGAAGTTGCTTTGAAGAAAGGCCAAGTCTGGGCCGACCCCACCGATGCGACCAAGAGGGCTCACATTAATGGTTGGAGCGAGCGCCAGTGGCGTCACCTCGACACTTGCCAGTTCGAGACCATCATCAAGGCACGCATTCCCCAACTCAAATTCAGTGATGGCAGGGTCGAAGAACTGACAGTGCCTTGGGCGGAGCGCTACAGCCGAGTCACCACCTTGATGGCAGCGTTCGTCATCAAATTGCTTGAGGCCTGTCCCACCACGCAAGCAGTCTGCACGCTCACCCGTCTGTCCTGGAGCACGGTCAATGCCATCATGGTCAGTGCTGTTGAGCGCGGCATGCTGCGCCGTACGGAGGAAGAGATTTCGTACCTTGGCATTGACGAGAAGAGTTCTGAGAAGGGTCATACCTACGCCACCATCCTGACCGACATTGACCGCTCGCGGGTGCTGGACTTGGTGCCTGAGAGGAAACTGGTGGCGGCAGTGAGTTTGTTGGAAACGCTTACTCCAGCTCAGCGCATATCGGTGAAAGCGGTGGCCATGGATATGTGGCCGGCGTACATGAGTGCGGCAAGACAGTGCATGCCGCAAGCGGACATCGTGCATGACAAGTTCCACGTCTCCAAGTACCTTGGTGAGGCAGTGGATGGTGTCAGAAAGCAGGAGCACCGCAAGCTGTCCCAAGTCGGCACCTCGCCGCTGGCAGGCAGCAAATGGGCGTGGTTGAAAAGTTACCCGGATGGCCGCAGCGCTGAAGCCGTCTCTTTCCGTACCCTGAACCAACTCAACTTGAAGACGAGTCGGGCCTGGCGCATCAAGGAGAACTTCAGCAAGTTCTGGAGCTATAGCTACAAGGGTGCCGCTAAACGCTTCTTCCAAGCCTGGTCGAACAATGCCATGAGAAGCCGACTGGAGCCTATGAAGAAGGTCGTCAAGATGCTGCGTCGCCACGAAGAAGGGCTGCTCAACTACAGCCAACATGGAATCAGCAACGCCTGCGCGGAAGGCTTCAATAGTGCTATCCAGCTCATCAAAGCCAATGCCCGCGGGTTCCGCAATTTCACTAACTATCGGGCAAGGATTCTGTTTCATTGTGGCAAGCTGAACTTGGCGATGACTTGAAAAATCACAGTGGATTCAACGAAGCTCCGAAAATTGAAGATGCCCGCCTGTTCTTCGAGTACCGTTGTCAGTGCCAGTGGAAGCAGTGTGACTGATTTTCCATCAAGCCCATGAAACTTCAAAGAATCGTCATGTCGACCAGCCACGTCGATCACCGGCAATGCAGAACCGCAGGTGCAGGGCTGTGGTTGGACGATGATCTGGTCTCCAATGTCATAGCGGATCAGCGGCTGAACGGTATTTGCAAGGTTGGTCAGCAGGGTTGAGTCGGACAATTTCCCGGGGGGCGTTGGACGACGCCTTTCATCGACTGACTCCAGAATGACCCAGTCGGAATTTACGTGCAGACGCCCATGCGCGCATTCCCACGCGATGCTGAGGAACTCTGACGCTCCGTAGCTGTTGCGGACCGTCACGCCCAAGGCAAGTTCCAGGTGCCCTCTAACTGCCTTGCTGAGGGTCTCGCCACCCGTCCAAACATGTTGTGGGTTGACATGCAAATTACCATTTAAGGATTCATCTGCCAGCAGGGCCG
>CAITXW010000018.1 GCA_903896425.1 uncultured beta proteobacterium
CGCATGGTCGAAAAACAGGACAACGTCTTTTATTACGTCACCCTGCTCAATGAGAACTACGCCATGCCGGGTCTGCAAGCCGGCACCGAAGAGCAGATCATCAAGGGCATGTATCTGTGCAAGGAAGGCGCTGCGCCAGCGAAGGGCGCGGCCGCGGGCTCGCGTGTGCAGTTGCTCGGCTCCGGCACCATCCTGCGCGAGTCGATCGCGGCGCAGGAACTGTTGCAGAAAGACTGGGGTATTGCAGCGGACGTCTGGAGCTGCCCGAGCTTCAACGAACTGGCGCGCGATGGCCAGGACTGCGAGCGCTACAACCTGCTGCACCCGACCGGCGCGCAGCGTGTGCCTTTTGTTGCCGCGCAGCTTGAAAAACACGCCGGTGTGGTGGTGGCGTCGACGGATTACATCAAGGCTTACGCCGAGCAGATTCGCTCTTTTGTTCCCGCAGGCCGCGTTTACAAGGTGCTGGGCACCGACGGTTTTGGCCGCAGCGATTTCCGCTCCAAACTGCGCGAGCATTTCGAGATCAACCGCCACTACATCGTGGTCGCCGCGCTCAAGGCGCTCAGTGAGCAGGGCACGGTGCCCGTGGCCAAGGTGGCGGCCGCTATTGCCCAGTACGGCATTGCGGTTGACAAGATCAACCCGCTGCACGCCTGAACGACAAGAACAAGGAAACAACCATGTCATTAATAGAAATCAAAGTACCCGATATCGGTGACTTCGCCGAAGTGACCGTGATCGAACTGATGGTCAAGCCCGGTGACACGATCAAGGCTGAGCAGTCGCTCATCACCGTCGAGTCCGACAAGGCGTCGATGGAGATTCCGTCGAGCCATGCTGGCGTTGTCAAAGAGATCAAGGTCGCGCTCGGTGACAAGGTCAAGGAGGGCTCGCTGGTCCTGCTGCTTGAAGCGGCCGATGGCGCGGTGCAGGCGACTGCGCCCTCGCCGGCTGCTGCACCAGCTGCCGCAGCACCAGCCGTCGCAGCGCCCGCCGCCGTGGCTGCACCAGCCCCGGTGAGCGCAGCACCCGCTGCTGCCGAGCCGGCGCACAACCCAACTGCCAGTGCCATCGGCCTGCCGCACGCCTCACCCTCGGTGCGCAAGTTTGCGCGTGAACTCGGCGTGCCGCTGGCCGAAGTCAAGAGCAGTGGTTTGAAGGGCCGCATCACCGACGTCGACATCCGCAGCTTCACGCGCTCCGTGATGAGTGGCGCCACGCAGACGGCTGCAGCGGCACAGGCCAAGCCGGCGGGCGGTAATGATGGTGCCGGGCTCGGACTGATCCCCTGGCCGCAGGTCGACTTCACGAAGTTCGGCCCGGTCGAGCGCAAGGACCGTTCGCGCATCAAGAAGATCAGCGCGGCCAACCTGCACCGCAACTGGGTCATGATCCCGCACGTCACGAATCACGACGACTGCGACATCACCGATCTGGAAGCCTTCCGTGTTGCCACCAACAAGGAAAATGAAAAGGCGGGCATCAAGGTCACCATGCTGGCTTTTTTGATAAAGGCCTGTGTTGCAGCGCTGAAGAAGTTCCCCGAGTTCAACGCCAGCATCGACGGCGATCAGTTGGTGCTCAAGCAATACTTCCACATCGGCTTTGCTGCCGATACGCCGAACGGCCTGATGGTGCCGGTGATCAAGGACGCCGACAAGAAAGGCATCTTCCAGATTTCGCAGGAAATGAGTGATCTGGCGAAGAAGGCGCGCGACGGCAAACTCAGTCCGGCCGAGATGAGCGGTGCCGGCTTCACGATCTCCAGCCTGGGCGGCATTGGCGGGCGTTACTTCACGCCCATCATCAATGCGCCCGAGGTTGCGATTCTGGGCGTCTGCAAATCGACGATCGAGCCGGTGTGGGATGGAAAAGCCTTCCAGCCGCGCCTGATGCTGCCGCTCTCACTGAGCTGGGATCACCGCGTCATCGACGGCGCTGGTGCGGCGCGCTTCAACGTCTACCTGGGCCAGATCCTGGGCGATTTCCGCCGGGTGCTTTTGTAAAAATTTGTGGGTCAGACCACTTCGCGTAGCGAATGTGCTCTGACCCCAACCGATTAGAAGGAACAACATGGCAACCATAGATATCAAAGTACCCGACATCGGCGACTTCGCCGAAGTGACCGTGATCGAACTCATGGTCAAAGCCGGCGACACGATTCGCGCCGAGCAAAGCCTGATCACGGTCGAGAGCGACAAGGCGTCGATGGAGATTCCCTCGTCGCACGCCGGCGTGGTCAAAGAACTCAAGGTGAAGCTCGGCGACAAAGTGAAGGAAGGTTCACTCGTCCTGACGCTCGAAGCTGCGGCTGATGCGGCTGCGCCGGCGCCTGAGTCGAAGCCGGCTGCGGCGCCAAGCCCTGCAGCAGTGACGCCACAGGCGGTCACCAGCCCGGCCCCCGCCGCCGCCAGCTATGCCGGCACGGTCGATCAGGAATGTGATCTGCTGGTGCTGGGCGCCGGCCCCGGCGGTTACTCGGCTGCCTTTCGCGCAGCAGACCTTGGCCTCAAGGTCATCGTGGTCGAGCGTTATGCGTCGCTCGGCGGCGTCTGCCTGAACGTTGGCTGCATTCCGTCCAAGGCACTGCTGCACGTGGCGGCGGTGATGGACGAGGTCAGCCACATGGCCGCACTCGGCGTCGATTTTGGCGCGCCGGTGGTCAACATCGACAAACTGCGTGCCCACAAGGAAAAAGTCGTCACCAAGCTCACCGGCGGTCTGGCTGCCATGGCCAAGATGCGCAAGGTCACGATCGTGCGCGGCTACGGCGCCTTCGTCGGGCCGAACCATGTGCAGGTGGAAGAGACTACCGGCAGCGCGCAGGAAAAGACCGGCAAAACGCAAACCATCGGCTTCAAGAACTGCATCATCGCCGCAGGCTCGCAAGCCGTGCGCCTGCCCTTTATGCCGGAGGACCCACGCGTCGTCGATTCCACTGGCGCACTGGCACTCAAGGCAGTGCCGAAACGCATGCTGATTTTGGGTGGCGGCATCATCGGCCTGGAGATGGGAACGGTTTACAGCACGCTCGGTGCGCGTCTGGACGTGGTTGAAATGCTCGACGGCCTGATGCAGGGCGCGGATCGCGACCTCGTCAAGATCTGGCAGAAGATGAACGCTCCGCGTTTTGACAACATCATGCTGAAAACGAAAACGGTCGGCGCCAAGGCGACACCGGCCGGCATCGAAGTGACGTTTGCCGCAGCCGAGGAGGGCGGCAAAGCGCCCGAACCCCAAACCTACGATCTGGTGCTGCAGGCTGTGGGCCGCACACCCAACGGCAAGAAGATCGCCGCCGACAAGGCTGGCGTCAGCGTGACGGAGCGCGGCTTCATCAACGTTGATATTCAGATGCGCACCAACGTGCCGCACATCTTTGCGATTGGCGACATCGTCGGCCAGCCGATGCTGGCGCACAAGGCGGTGCACGAAGCGCATGTGGCGGCTGAAGTGATTGCCGGTGAGCAGCAGGGCAACAAGGAATTGGCGGCAGCGGCGTTCAATGCCCGTGTCATTCCGAGCGTGGCCTACACCGACCCCGAGGTGGCCTGGGTCGGTCTGACTGAAGACCAGGCCAAAGCGCAGGGCATCAAGGTCAAGAAGGGCTTGTTCCCCTGGAACGCATCGGGACGCGCCATTGCCAATGGTCGCGACGAAGGCGTTACCAAACTGCTGTTCGATGATTCACCCGAGGCGCACGGCCACGGCAAGATTCTGGGCGGCGGCATGGTCGGCACGCATGCCGGCGACATGATTGGCGAGATTGCGCTGGCGATCGAGATGGGCGCCGACGCCATCGACATCGGCAAGACCATCCACCCGCATCCCACGCTGGGCGAGAGCATCGGCATGGCAGCCGAAGTGGCGCACGGCAGTTGCACCGATTTGCCGCCAGCGCGCAAGTAATGCCGCGCTGGCGCGCGTACTGTCAGTTGGCGTAGACAGCGCCCAGGTCGCTTCCGAGGCTATGGCATGAGGCGCAGGCGCCCTCAGCGGCGCTCGATAACGGCGAACTCATCTCGGTAGTCTGGCCGTTGCGAACGACGGATACCTGCAGTGGCCAGGCCATCGCCTTGCCGGTGTAGAAGTTGCCGGCAGCGTTGCTGGTCAGCGTGGTCTGGGTGTTGTTGGCATCGGTGACGACGACTGAGACTCCGGCGATACCGGCGGAGGCGGATGAAGTGGCGCTCGGGAACACCGTGCCGGCGAGCGTGAAGTTGCCGTGACAACCCGAGCGCATGCAGTTCTCACCGGGTGCCATCAGTGCGTGGCTGCCGCCCTCATCGTCGTCACCGCCGCCACAGGCCGTGATCGTTGCTGCCATAAGCGGCAGTAACAAAAATAGCATCTTGCGCATTTTTTATCCACTCCCTTGCGTTGTTTGATGATCGAACTTTCTGTTTGTTGACTCTACTTGCGCCAAATTAAGGCAGCCTGAAGTGCCAGCGCAGTGGCAAGAAGATCCGGGAGACTCGTGAGGACACTTTGTTTTGAACAACAATAGGGGTCTGGAGGAAACCGGTTTGAATGACGCATTACTTTGGGCCTTGCTGGCGCTGGCTGTTTTCAATGGTGTGGCGTTGCTGTGGCTGGCGCGGCGCAACCACGCTGACGCCGGACTTGTGGCGGCCGAGCAGGGCCACACTGAATTGCTCACCGCGCTACAAGCCAGTGCCGAGCGCCTGGAGCGGCTCGAGCGCGAACTGCGCCGCGAGATCAGCGAGTCGGCACGCGGTGCACGCCAGGAGTTGACGCAGAACCTGGCTACCTTTCAGCAGTCGCTGGTGCAGCAAGGGGCCGAGGCTACACGCACGCAAAACACGCAGATCGACGCTTTCGGTCAGCAGCTTGCGCTGCTGCAAAAGACGCTGGCCGACACCTTGACGCAGCAACTGCAATCCTTGAGCGAATCGAACGCGCGGCGCATGGCGGAGGTGCGCCAGACGCTGGAAGCGCAACTGGCGCAACTGCAGACCAGCAACGCGGCCAAGCTCGACGAGATGCGCGCCACCGTCGATGAGAAGTTGCAGACCACCTTGCAGGCGCGTCTGGGCGAGAGCTTCAAGCAGGTGGCGGACCGGCTGGAGCAGGTGCACAAGGGGCTGGGTGAAATGCAGACGCTGGCGGCGGGCGTGGGCGACCTCAAGCACCTGCTCACCAACGTCAAGAGCCGTGGCATTTTCGGCGAGGCGCAACTGGCTTCGCTGCTGGAACAGGTGCTGGTGGCAGACCAGTACAGCGCCCAGGTGGCAACGCGCCCGGGCAGCAAGAACGTGGTCGATTTCGCGATCAAACTGCCGGGCAAATCGGAGCACGGCGAGCCGCTGTGGCTGCCGATTGACGCCAAGTTTCCGAATGAGGACTACGAGCGCCTGCTCGACGCGCAGAGCCGGGCCGACGCGCCGGCAGCCGAGGCGGCGGGCAAGGCGCTGGAGTTGCGCATCCGTCTCGAGGCCAAATCAATTATGGACAAATATGTCGAGCCACCGTACACCACCGACTTCGCCATTTTGTTTTTGCCGACCGAGGGCTTGTATGCCGAGGTGCTGCGCCGACCCGGCTTGATGCAGGCACTGCAGCGCGAGCATCGCATCACGCTGGCAGGTCCGACCACGCTGCTGGCCATGCTGAGTTCACTGCAGATGGGCTTTCGCACGCTGGCGCTGGAGAAGCGCTCCAGCGAAGTCTGGCAGGTGCTCGGTGCGGTCAAGACCGAGTTCGGCAAGTTCGGTGACGTGCTGGCCAAGGTCAAAGCACAGACCGAGACCGTGCTCAAGACGCTTGACAGTGCCGAGACGCGCAGCCGCGCCATGGGCCGTGCCCTGAAGAAGGTCGAAGCCTTGCCGGAGCCGCAGGTGCCGTCGCTGATTCCGATGGACAAGGACTTTGACACGGACCTGTCCACGCCCGGGGAATGACGGCCGTGCATGACGCCGGGCCAGGCCCCCGCTTTGCGCTGGCACGGCTGATCGCCGGCCACATCTGCCTGCATGCCTGCATGGCGGGTATGCGCATGGCAGCGCCCTTGCTGGCCTTGCGTGAGGGCTTTAGCCCATTGGCGGTTGGTTTCTTGCTGGCCCTGTTTGCCCTGACACAGGTCTTTCTGGCCTTGCCGTCTGGCCGTTACGCCGACCGCCATGGGCTCAAGCGTCCGGTTGGCTGGGCGGTGCTGGCCGCCTCAAGCGGTGGGGCGCTGGCGCTGGCTTTTCCCGTGTTTCCCGTGCTGTGTCTGAGCGCCTTGCTGACGGGCGGCGCCACGGGCGTCGCGTTGATCTCCATGCAGCGCCATGTTGGGCGCGCCGCGCAGAACGCAACCGAATTGAAAAAGGTGTTCAGTTGGCTTTCCATCGGGCCGGCGGTGTCGAGCTTCGTCGGGCCGCTGGCGGCGGGCCTGCTGATCGATTACAGCGGCTTTCGCGCCGCCTTCGCCTTGATGGCCCTGCTGCCGCTGGCGACATGGTTCTGGGTGCGCGCGACGAAGGAACTCCCGCCGGTGCTCAGCATGCCGGGCGCGGGTTCGAAAAAGGCCTGGGATTTGATGCGCGAGCCCTTGATGCGCCGGTTGATGCTGGTGAACTGGCTGTTGTCTTCCTGCTGGGACGTGCACACCTTCGTCGTGCCAGTGATCGGGCACGAGCGCGGTTTCAGCGCCTCTGTGATCGGCACGATTCTGGGCTCGTTTGCGTTGGCAGCAACGCTGGTGCGATTGGTGCTGCCGGCGGTTGCCGCGCACGTGCGTGAATGGGCCGTCGTCACGCTTGCCATGGTCCTGACGTCGGTCCTGTTTGTGGTTTATCCCTTCATGCATTCGGCGCTCGCCATGGGCGTCTGCTCGGTGCTGCTGGGTTTGGCGTTGGGCTCCGTGCAACCCATGATCATGAGCACCTTGCACCAGATCACACCCGAAGCACGTCATGGCGAAGCGCTCGGTTTGCGCCTGATGGCCATCAATGGCTCCAGCGTCCTGATGCCGTTACTGTTCGGTACGGCTGGTGCCGTGGTCGGCGTCTCGGTTGTATTCTGGGCCGTTGGTCTGGCGGTAGGCAGCGGCGCGCGCCAGGCCTGGTTGTTGCGCCCGCTTGCGCCGCATTGAGCGATCTGTAGCCCGTATGCAGGTAGCCCGTATGCAGCGCAGCGGAATACGGGGTTGGCACAACACAGGTGTTCCCGTATTTCGCCTTCGGCTGCAGACGGGCTACAGCTATTGCATTTCGCCTGAGAGCAAAACGCGCTGGCCTTGTTTGGTCTGCTGCACGGCCTTGATCAGTGCCTGCGCGACGTCGTCGGCCGCGATGGCACGGTAGTTGGCGGGAATCAGGGGCTTGAGCAGACGCGTGGCAAGCAGACCCAGATGCTCGCCCGCTCGCTCTGGCTGTGCCAGTGCCGCGCGGTTACCCGCCAGCATCGACGGGCGCGCGATGATCAGCGCCGGGTAGCCCAGTTGGGTAAGTGCATCTTCCATCTCGCCTTTGACGCGGCTATAAAAAATCCTTGAACTTGCACTGGCACCCATGGCGCTGACGACGCCGAGTCGGCTGGCACCGGCTGCTTTTGCAGCGCGGGCGACAGCGACAACGGCGTCGAAGTCAACCGCACGAAAAGCGGCCTGACTGCCAGCGGCCTTGATCGTTGTGCCCAGGGCGATGAAAACATCGTCGACGTGGCCAATGCCCGGCAGTTCTTTCAGGCTGGCCAGATCCAGCGCATGCGCACGCAACTTGGGGTGCTTGCGCGCTGGCGATCGGCGGCCCACACAGTGAACCGCCGCATAGTGTTTATCGGTTAAAAGAGCCGCGAGAACCGCCTGGCCCACGAGACCCGTTGCCCCCGCCACCAAAGCCACCCGTGCCGCCGGGGCGTCCACCTGATCCTGCATAGGAACCTCCGCTGCGGTTGCCACCGCCATAACC
>CAITXW010000019.1 GCA_903896425.1 uncultured beta proteobacterium
GTGATGCTCAACAAGGGGCCGCACATCACGGAGGCGATGCGCACGCTGGACGACATCCTGCGTCGCATGCAGGCGCATCAGACCAAAAAGCGCCCCTTGCTGCGGGCGCTGCAGGCCTGGAAAATGCCAGGCTAAGCCGCACAGGGGTTCATATTACGCAAATCTCCTGCCTCATCTGTGCGTTCAACGAGGCGCCAAGAATCGCCGCGGTGCTGGCGGTTGCATCGGCGCATCCGCTGTTGCACGAGGTCATTGTCGTTGACGACGGCTCGACCGACGGAACTGCCGAGATCGTCAAGCGTTACCCAAGCGTCAAGCTTATCTCCTACCCAATCAATAAAGGCAAGAGCTTCGCGATGGCAACCGGCGTCGCTGCCGCAAGCAGCGAGCTGATCATGCTGCTGGATGCCGATCTTTCTGGTCTTGACGGTGACCAAATCACAGCGCTCGCAACGCCCGTTCTGTCTGGAATGACGGATGTCAGCATCAGCCTGCGGCAGAACAGCCTTTGGGTATTTCGCGCAATCGGTCTGGATTTTATTTCCGGCGAACGCGTCATCAGAAGAGAACTCCTGAGTGAATATCTGGCGGAGATGCTTGTGCTGTCGCGTTTCGGGATTGAAGTGTTCATGAATCGCGCGATCATTGAGCGTCAGTTATCGGTCGTAGTGGTGAACTGGCCGCAGGTCACGCAAGCGAGAAAGTCCGAAAAACTGGGCTACTGGAAAGGTGTGCGAGCGGAGTGGCACATGATCGCCGACCTGCTGCAGGTGGCCTATCCGTTACTGCTGATTTCCCAAACCTGGCATCTGCTGTCGTTGCGCGCCAAGCCCAAGTACCATGTACAGCAATAACGAACGACTGATTGTTTTTGATGCCGATGGCACGATCATTGATGCCTATAGCGCGATCGTTGATACCTTTTCCAGGCACGGCATGGAACTCGGTGATCTGGAACACTTCCAAAAACGGCACAAGCTATTCAAATATCTGGGTGGGATCAAGGATTTTCCATTCAACCTGGGAAAGCTGGGCAAGCACAGCCGCAAAAATATTCTGTCGACCCTGACCGATGTCTACCGCGAGGATGCAAAACTCTATCCCGGCATGGCTGACCTGATCCGTACGCTCGTCGCGACACCTGGCATCCGGGTCGGTCTGGTCACCCGCAACATCACGAACGAGCCCATGTTGACGATTCGCAAGACCTTGTCTCGACACGATATTGATCTCGATGCGTTTGATTTCGCGGTGCACGTTCCCTTGGCGGAGGAAAAAACCATTGCGCTCAGATCGGCCAGAAAGCGCTTCGACATCAATCCAGCGCGTTGTTATGCCTGTGGCGATGAGCACAAGGACTTCACCTCGGCCATCGCGGCGGGCATGCACGCGTTTATCGGGTCGTATGGCTTTGAAGACCACACTCGCTTGACCAAAAAATTCAAGGTGCCAGAAGATGTCATTTCACGCACCCCAGAGGACCTGAGCAATCGTGTTCTTCATGCACTGGATATCGGACAAGTCGAATGATGGTGGTTCAACAAGGCCAAGCCCCAACCAGTCGCTGAATTCAACCGAGCCGCCGTCTACCTTCTGCCTCTTACCTCAATTCCCGTCGGCGCCGTATCCAGGTCATTGGCGTAAGGCTATGGTATTTGTAAAAAAGAAATTGAATCGTTTGATACTGAAGTCCGCTTTGCGCCATCAACTGTTGCCAACCGATGGTTTCTTCCAGGTTGGCATCAATCCAATTGCACAACTCATCGAACAGTTGCTTTTGACCCGGGGCCAGCCACTGTTCCCAGTCCTGGTAACTGGCGGGTTTGAACAGCATCATTTTTTCAGAATGTTTCAAAGGAGCAGCGTTCATCGTATATGGATCTCATCATCAACTGCGCAAGTGACAGTTTTGTGAAGAGTGCCATCGCATCGATACCGGGTGACGTGGCGGTAACCGACTTTTTCCTGTCATCAAAGGTTCGCATTCCCAAAGCAGACTAAGACCCTGTTAATTCAAAATCGGGGAAATCAAAGCATGAAAATTACGGTCATCGGTGCCGGCTATGTGGGACTGGTAACGGGTACCGATTCATCTCGCGCAGGAAATGAGGTTCCAAAATTGGTTAGTCGATGAGGACACCACCCTGGCGAAAGCGATAGGGACCGGCATAGTCGCCGATGGCGCAGGTATGGCTGACCAATCGGCCATCACGCCACCAATGCAGTTGGTAGCCCGGCGGCTCCATCACAAAACACTCGGGACCGTCGGCGCGCAAGTCGAATGCGACCTGGTGCGCAGGGCTGGGGCAGGTGGAGGCAAACGTGTTGCCAAAACGGCACTGGATGGAGCGGTGAATGTGACCGCACAGCAGCCGCTCGACATGGCTGTGCCGGGCAATGATCGATTCAAGCGCTTGGGAGCCTTCCAGACCGACTGCGTCCATGTGGGCGATGCCCGTCACAAACGGCGGGTGGTGCATCGCAACCAGCGTCGGGCTAGGGTCTTCGCCAAGCCGCGCGTCAAGCCATGCCAGACGTTTTTTGCACAACTTGCCACGCCCCTCATTCGGCACCGAAGTGTCCAGCGTGATGAGCCGGATGCCACCCAGGTCAACCGCGTACTGCAGAAACTCATCGCCTTGCGCCAGGTACGCAAAGCCGGGCCCGGAAAATGACTCACGCAAGGTGGCGCCGTGGTCATGGTTGCCGACCACAAAGTACAAAGGCATGGGCAAGGGCGAGAGCAATTCCTTGAGCAAGTCGTACTCGTTCTTGCGGCCATAGTCCACGGAGTCGCCCGTGATCAGCACAACATCGGGCAAGGGGTTCTGGCGCATGATGTTGGCAACACAGTCGCGCAGCATGCGGGCCGTGTCAACGATGCCATAGGCGAGCTTGCCGCCGGCCTTGATGTGAAGGTCCGATATTTGCGCAATCAGCATGCCAGGCTCCCGGCATCGACTTCAAGCCCGATCAAATCGCCCACCGCAAAGCTCTGTTTGGAGGGAAGTTTCAGGACCACTTCTTCCGCGCTGTCGAGCCGCACCTGGACCCGGTT
Source organism: uncultured beta proteobacterium (assembly GCA_903896425.1). Classification (GTDB taxonomy): domain Bacteria; phylum Pseudomonadota; class Gammaproteobacteria; order Burkholderiales; family Burkholderiaceae_C; genus Rhodoferax. The sequence goes on from CAITXW010000019.1 coordinate 3,059, forward strand.
GTGGTCGCCCAGAAAAAAGCTGGAGACAACCCGGCCGCGCATCGAAGCTTGGGCCAGCGGTACGACGCGGACTTCTTCGGGGCGGAAACTGTTTTGGCCAACGGTATTCATGGTGCCAATGAAATCGGCCACAAAGCGATTCGCCGGACGAAAGTAAATGTCCTGCGGGGTTCCTACTTGCGAAATGCGGCCCTTTTCCATCACCGCAATGCGGTCACCCAGCGCCATCGCCTCGGACTGGTCGTGGGTGACGTAAACCGTTGTGATGCCCAGGCTTCTGAGCAGGGCGTTGATGTCAACCCGCAGCGTCTCGCGCAACCTGGCATCGAGCGCCGTTAGCGGCTCGTCCAGCAGCAGGGCCCGTGGCCGCGGGGCGATGGCGCGCGCCAGTGCCACGCGCTGCTTCTGGCCTCCGGAGAGCTGGGTAATTTGGCGGTCCGCGAGTGACTCGATGTGCATCATCTCCAGCATCTCGCCGACACGCTTCTTGCGCTCAGTTTCAGGCATCTTGCGGACAAGCAGTCCATAGGCGATGTTCTCTTGCACGCTCATGTTGGGAAACAGCGCATAGCTTTGAAAGACCATGCCGATGTGGCGCTTCTCAATCGGAAGCGCGGTAACGTCTTCATCGTTGAACAGCACGCGACCGGCGTCCGGCGCATCCAGCCCGGCAATCAGGCGCAAGGTCGTGGTCTTGCCGCAGCCCGATGGCCCAAGCAGCACCAGCGTCTCGCCCGACTCGATGCGCAAGTCGGTCGGCTCCAGCACGACTTGATTTTTGTAGCGCTTGGTGCAGCCCTGCATCAGGATTTGCACGCCACGGTTTGCGGTCATTTGGATACCTTTCGTCCGCCAGCGAGTTGCAGCGCGAGCAACAGCGGAACAATCATCATGAAGAAAACAATCGTGTAGGCGCTGCCGACTTCGATGCGCAGCGATGCATAGGCATCGGCCAGCCCGACCGGCAGCGTCTGCGTCAGCGGCGTATGCAGCAGCAAAGTCATGTTGAACTCGCCAATGGACAGTGTCAGCACCATCAGGGAGCCGGCGATGATGCCGGAGCGGCAGTTGGGCAGGACGATGCCGATAAAGCGCTGCACGAAGCTGGCACCCAGACTGCGCGCACCTTCTTCCAGCGAATGCATATCGACCGACAGCAAAACCGCCAGCACCGAACGCACCATGAAGGGCAGCGTGAAGAGGACGTGACCAACCAGAATGAAGGTCCAGTGCGTTCTGAAGTTGCCCACCGCACCATAGGTCACGATCAGTGCCAGTGCCGTTGCCAGACCCGGCAGGGCCACCGGCAACATCAGCAATTCCTCAATGGTTCGCGCCCATTTTCCCTGGATGCGTGACAACACGTAGGCGGCCGGCACGCCCAGCACCAGCGTGCTGGCCAGACAGGCCAGCGCAATGCCCAGCGAGAGCCACAGGCTGTCCTGATAACTGTCCCAGACCTTGAAGACCCATTGCAGGGTCAAGCCGCTGGAGAGTCCGACGAACTGGTTCTTGGTCAGGCCTGTCAGGATCGACAGGATGACGGGGACGATCAGAAAAGCCGCCACGCCGATGGTGAAGGCCAGCAGCGACCAGAAGACCGGTGAGCGACGGATCTTTGTGCTGTTTTTCATGCGGCTGCGGCAACGGTATTGCCAGTCAAACTGCGGGCAAAGGCAAGTGCCGACCATGTCAGCAGGCCCAGCACAAAGGACAGGGCTGCCGCCATGGCGATGTTGGCCTGCAGCGTGAATTCGGTGTAGATGATCATCGGCAAGACGTCAATCTTGGTGGCCAGCGTGAAGGCGGTGCCAAAGGCGCCCATAGAGGTCGCAAAGCAGATGGCGCCAGCTGCCAGCAGCGCGGGTTTGAGGCCGGGTATCAGCACATCGACCAGCACGCGCCAGTTCGATGCGCCCAGCGAGCGTGCGGCTTCGATCAGTTGCGGGTCGAGTTTTTCGGCGGCCGCGATGACGGTCAGGATCGTGCGCGGGATGGAGAAGTAGATGTAGCCAATAAACAGCCCCAGCATCGAGTAGGCAAAGACCAGGCGCTCGCCTATCAGCGCGTTGCTGATGGTGGGTATCAGCCCCTGGCGCCCCCCCAGCATGATGACCATGAAGCCGATGACGACGCCGGGAAACGCAAGTGGCAGTGTCAAAAGGGCGGTCAGGACCTGGCGCCCAACAAACTCGTGGCGCGCCAGAAAGACGCCTGCAATGCCCGAAATGATGAGGGTTGCCACGGTGACGACGACCGACAGCGTGACGGTAGAGACCATGCTGCGCCAGTAGCGTGGCTCAACAAAGGCGGCGCCGTAGGCTGACCAACCCAGTTCGCCACTGCCGCCCATGACGAAGAGTTTGGCCAGCGGAATGGCAAAGAACGTGAAGAACATGACCGCGACGGGCAGCGTCAGCCCAATCAGCCAGGCGCGGTCAGTTTTCATCAGCCCACTTCTTTTTGGTAACGCGTGCCGATGGCCTTGGACGCGTCGGCCAGCTTTTGCACATCAATCGCCTTGGCGCGCTGGTAGTCGGCGTCGGGCAGGAAGCGCTTCTTCATGTCGTCCGACATCGCCTTGGCAAAGACCGGACGCAGATAGGCGCTGGCCCAGTGGCGCTGGCCCTCGTCGGACAGCACAAAGTCAAGAATGCGTTTGCCTTGTTCCGGGTTAGGGCCGTTCTTGACCAAACCCATCACGTAGGGCAGTTGTTGCGTGCCTTCTTGCGGAATGACGAATACCGTGGGCGCCTGGTCGGTGTACTGGCCGCGGTAGGCGTTGAAGTCATAGTCGAGCAGGATCGGGATTTCACCCGACAGAACCCGTGCATAAGCAGTTTGCGTCGGAACGATCGGGTTGTTGGCCTGCAACTGCTTGAAGTATTTGATGCCCACGTCCAGGTTGTCATAGGTGCCACCGAGCGCAAGGTTGACGGCGATGACGCCAACCTGGCCAACCGCAGCGCTGCCGGGGTTGAGGTAACCGACGAGGCCCTTGTACTCCGGTTTGAGCAGGTCGGCCCAGCTGCGCGGCACCGGCTTGCCGCCCAGGGCCTGGGTGTTGACAAAAAAGCCGAGTGTGCCGGAGTGAATGCTGAACCAGTAGCCTTCTGCGTCCTTGAGCGTCGCTGGAATTTCGGCAAAGCGCTTGGGCTGGTAGGCTTCGATCACGCCGGCTGCCTTGGCTTGCGGGCCGACCTGCCCACCCAGGTAGACCACGTCGGCTACGGGCTTGGCCTTCTCGGCGATGAGCGCGGCCAGTGATTGCCCGGAATTTTTGTTGTCTGGCGGCACCTGAATGTTCAGGCGTTGCCCGACCATGCGCAGCATGCCGCCCCAGTCCGCCCATTCCGGCGGGCAGTTGTAGCAAATTGCGCGGGACGACTGGGCAAGTGCCGGGAAAGCTGAGGTCGCGCCTGCCAGAACAGCAGTCGACAAGAGGTCGCGTCGGTTCATCATTTGAGTTTCCTTTGGAGGTTGGGGGAGGGGGATGATTTGATGGAAATGGCGCTGGGCGCTGCCGCCTGCGCGCAACTTGTGTGGGAGTAGGGCGGCGACGCTGCAGCGCTCGCCTGTCCGCATTCCTGGTGACGAAACAAGCAGCATGTAAGAGATCGCATTGTTCGGTTGGTTTGTGACAAAGGTGTGTCATTTTGCACAAAAAATTGCAAGCAGATGCGGATCGGAAAAGCAGCATTCAAAAGCGACTGGATTGCAAAATAGCAAAGATGCCTGTTACAGGCGGTCGGAATCAAAATAATCATGCTGCGCCGCCTGTTGACATTTTTTTGACATATTGCGCCGTTAAGTTAGAGGCTTCCAACGGGAGTCCTCATGGTTACGGCTATCAATATCAATTCACTCAGCAAAACCTTTGTCGGCGGGCGCAAGGCCTTGCAGGAGGTCAATCTGACCATCGAAGCCGGCGAGATGGTGGCGTTGATTGGTGCTTCTGGCTCTGGCAAATCCACTTTGCTGCGCCACATGGCGGGTCTGGTTGCCGGCGACAACGCGGGCAACAGCCTGGTGCAGGTTCATGGCCGGACGGTTCAGAAGAACGGGAAGATCGCGGCTGACATTCGCCAGACGCGGGCCAGCATTGGCTTTGTGTTTCAGCAATTCAACCTGGTGGATCGCTTGCCCGTGCTTGTCAATGTGTTGGCGGGCACTTTGCATCGCGTGCCCTTGTGGCGCAGTTTGATGCGCTGGTTTACATCGTCCGAAATGGCGCGCGGCATCGAGGCCCTCAAGCGCGTTGGCATTGCGGAGTGCTGCATGCAGCGCGCCTCAACCCTGTCGGGCGGACAGCAACAACGTGCTGCCATTGCGCGTGCCCTGGTGCAGGGCGCCAAGCTCATACTGGCAGACGAGCCGATTGCATCGCTTGACCCCGAGTCTTCACGCAAGGTGATGGACATCCTGGCGCGCGTCAACCAGGAAGACAAGTGCACGGTCGTGGTGTCACTGCACCAGGTCAACGTTGCCATCAAATATTGCGCCCGCACGGTGGCACTGCATCAGGGGCGAGTCGTGTACGACGGCCCATCTGTGGCCTTGACACCCGCTTTGTTGCGTGAACTCTACGGCGCCGAGGCGGACGACATTCTGTCGCTGGGCGATCACATCTCCAGCCTGCAGGAGCGCAAGCCTGCGCTGCCGCATCTGGTCTGGCCCACACCGCTCAGCGGCGCAAGCGCCATGGCGCGCGTGGCTTGACCCGCAAATTCTTATTGAAATCCGACTGAATCTTTTTACAGGAACCTACCCATGCTCAAGAAACTACTCGCCAGCCTGACCGGCGCGGCGCTGATTGCCCTTAACCCGGTGGCCGCTCAGGAATTGAAGGAACTCAATTTCGGCATCATTTCAACCGAATCATCACAAAACCTGAAATCGAACTGGCAACCGGTGCTCGACGATATGGCGAAAAAGACCGGCATGAAAGTCAAC
>CAITXW010000020.1 GCA_903896425.1 uncultured beta proteobacterium
AAATGGCAGCCCACCGAAGGAGCAACCCTGCATCGCCAGGCGAATCTCTCAGGTAAAGCGGACAGCGGGGGCAGCCCATGGCCATTGGTCATGGATATTGACTTGCCCCTTGCTGGAGTTCGCTAATGGCCACCACGCCTGACAATCTTTTGCTGACACCGCTCAACGACTTGCACATCGCACTCGGTGCGCGCATGGTTCCCTTTGCCGGCTACTCGATGCCGGTGCAATACCCAGCCGGCCTGATGGCCGAGCACCATCACACGCGCAGCGCCGCCGGTCTGTTCGACGTCTCGCACATGGGCCAGTTGCGCCTGGTCGGGCCCGACGCCGCAGCTGCCTTCGAGAGCCTGATTCCGGTTGACGTGATCGACCTGCCGGTGGGCAAGCAGCGCTACGGCCTGTTGCTCAACGACGAGGGCGGCATCATCGACGACCTGATGTTCTTCAAGCGGGAAAGCGACATCTTCGTAATCGTCAACGGCGCCTGCAAGGTCGGTGACATCGCCCACATCCAGGCAAAAATCGGCGCGCGCTGCCAGGTGATTCCGATGCCGGAACGCGCGCTGCTGGCGCTGCAAGGCCCGCAGGCGGTCAATGCCCTGTCGCGTCTGGCACCGGGTGTAGAAAAACTGGTGTTCATGACCGGCGGCAACTTCACGGTACAAGGGGGCACGCAAGCCATCGAGGTCTTTCTGACGCGCAGCGGTTACACCGGCGAAGACGGCTTCGAAATCTCGGTGCATGCGTCACAGGCCGAGGCGCTGGCGAAGGCGCTGCTGGCACAGCCCGAAGTCAAACCGATTGGCCTGGGCGCGCGCAACTCGCTGCGCCTGGAAGCCGGGCTGCCGCTGTACGGCAACGACATCGACAACAGCACGACGCCGGTTGAAGCGGCGCTGGGCTGGGCGATGCAAAAGGTGCGGCGTGCCGACGGCGCCCGTGCCGGTGGTTTCCCCGGTGCTGCGAAGATTCTGGCGCAGTTGGCGGGCGGCGCAACTGGCCTGCCACGCAAGCGCGTGGGCCTGATCGCGCTGGAGCGCGTTCCGGTGCGCGAGCACACCGAGTTGCAGGACCTCTCAGGCCAGCGCATCGGCGAAGTTACCAGCGGCCTGCTTGGGCCCACCATCGACAAACCGGTTGCCATGGGCTATGTGCCACCCGCCTTCGCCGTCCTGGGCACACGCATCAACGCCATCGTTCGCGGCAAGCCGGTACCGATGGAAGTGGTCGCCATGCCCTTTGTGCCGACGCGCTACTACCGCGGCTGATTTTCGATTTCAACAACTTTTATTTTTCCGGAGAATTCCATGAGCATCAAATACACACCCGATCACGAATGGCTCAACGTCGAAGGCGGCACAGCCACCGTCGGCATCACGCACCACGCACAGGATGCGCTGGGCGATGTGGTGTTTGTCGACCTGCCTGAAGTCGGCGCGACGCTGGCCGCGAAAGACATCGCCGGTGTTGTCGAATCAGTCAAGGCGGCAGCCGACGTCTACATGCCCGTCAGTGGCGAGATCACGGAAGTCAACGAAGCGCTGCGCGCCGACCCCTCGCTGGCCAACTCGGATCCGCTGGGCGCCGGCTGGTTCTTCAA
>CAITXW010000021.1 GCA_903896425.1 uncultured beta proteobacterium
CACCCTGTGTCGCCTTGGCCTGGCAGGCGTCAAGCTGATAGCGGGCCGCGCGTTCCTGATACGCCAGCACCACCAGCGCTTCGCCGCTGGCAATCTTGGGCAACCAGGCTGATTTGAGCGCCTCGGGGGCATAACCGCTGAGTACGGCACCAGCGATCAGGCTTTGCACCAGTGGTTCGAGCACGATGCCGCGGCCCAACTCTTCCATCACCACCATGCCTTCGACCGGGCCCATGCCCATGCCATCGTTTGCTTCGGGAATGTAGAGGCCGCACAGGCCGAGTTCGGCCAGTTCGGTAAAGGCTTGCTGCGAAAAGCCACCGGCTTTCACGGCGGCACTGCGGCGCTCGAAACTGTAGCCCTTGTCAACCCACTTGCGAACCGCATCGCGCAGCTGTTCCTGGTCGTCTGTGAAATCAAAATCCATGATGTTGCCTTTCTAGCCCAGAACGGTCTGAGCCACGATGGTGCGTTGCACCTCGTTGCTGCCGCCGTAAATGGTGGTTTTGCGCATGTTGAAATAAGTCGAAGCCAGCGGTGCACACCAAGTGCCGCCGCCGGGGAAGTCACCTTGCCAGCCGGCTTCCATCGCCTCGTGGATCAGCGGCAGCGCGTAGGGGCCGGCCGCCAGCATCATCAGTTCGCTGTAACGCTGCTGGATCTCGCTGCCGCGGATCTTGAGCAGGCCGGCAATGTCGAGCGAGTTCTTGCCCGATTTCTCAGCTGCCAGCACGCGCAGCACCAGCATTTCAAGTGCCACGACATCGACTTCGAGCTTGGCGATCTCGTCACGGAATCGTGTGTCCTCGTAAACGCCTTCGGCCTTGGCGATGCGTTTGAGGCGCTCCAATTCGCGCTTGGTACGGTTCACGTCGGCGATGTTGGTGCGCTCGTGGCTGAGCAGGTGCTTGGCGTAGGTCCAACCCTTGTTCTCTTCACCGATCAGGTTTTCCACCGGCACTTCGACGTTGTCGAAAAAGACTTCGTTGACTTCGGCCTCGCCGTCAAGCAGCACGGTCGGGCGCACCGTGACGCCGGGTGACTTCATGTCGATCAGCAGAAAGCTGATGCCAGTCTGCGGCTTGCCTTCGTTGCTGGTGCGCACCAGGCAGAAGATCCACTCGCCGTACTGTCCCAGCGTGGTCCAGGCTTTCTGGCCGTTGACGATGTACTTGTTGCCTTGGCGTTCGGCCTTGGTCCGCACCGATGCCAGATCGGAACCAGAACCGGGCTCGCTGTAACCCTGGCTCCACCAGACCTCGCCGCTGGCAATTCCGGGCAGGAAGCGCTGCTGTTGTTCGGCGTTGCCAAAGGCCATGATGACGGGCGCCACCATCACCGGGCCGAACGGGATCACGCGCGGCGCGCCGGCCAGTGCACATTCTTCTTCAAACAAATGCTTTTGCACCGAGTTCCAGCCCGGGCCGCCAAAGGCTTTCGGCCAGGCGTGTCCGAGCCAGCCTTTTTTGCCCAGGATCTTGCCCCAGCGCTGCATGTCGTCACGGCTCAGGCGCAGCGCGTTGTGCACCTTGTGCGAGATGTCGGCCGGCAGGTTTTCGCCGACCCAGGCGCGAATCTCCTGGCGAAACTGCTGTTCTTCAGGGGTGAATGCCAAGTCCATAAAAAAGTCTCCAGATTTCCAATAGTGAAGGTTTTAGCACGGTCGTTCGATTATGTCTGTCCAGGTGGGGACACGCCGAGTTCGGCGCACAGTTTTTGCACGGTTTCGCGCAAGCTCGCAACTTCGGTTTCGAGCCGGGCGATGCGCTCGGCATTGCTGGCGCTACTGCCGGCCCCGCCGCTCTCGGCGCCCTGGTTCGGATCGACCGCGCCGCACAGCAGGTGCGCCCAGCGCTGTTCGCGTGCGCCGTGGGCGCGTGCCAGCTTGATCACCAGTGGCCCGCCTTTTTCGGCGGAACGGTCCTGCAACTCTTCCAGAAAGCCTTCGACCGAGGAGATGTCGGCAAACTTGTACCAGCGCTCGGCGTTCAGGCGCAGCTCGCCGGCGGTTTGGGGGCCGCGCAGCATGAGCAGGCCCAACAGCACGGCCGACTGCTCGTAGACGCCGATGCCGCGTTGAAAGTTGTGCTCAAAGCGCGTGCTGCGCCCGCTGCTCGACTCGCGCACCAGATTGAGGTCTTTCAGCTTGGCCAGTGCGCTGACCACCTCGGCCTCGCCGGCCTCCATCAGCGGCTCGCGACTGGATTTCTGGTTGCAGCCCAGCAGCAGGGAATTGAGGGTCAGCGGGTAGCTGTCGGGCACGGTGCGCGCTTTTTCCATCAGCGTGCCCAGCACGCGGGCTTCGATCGCGCTCAGGGTCGGTACAGGGCAGGGCAGGGCATCGGGTGTGGCGGTCATAATTGGCTCAGGTATGAAGAACATCGTTATTTTGATCTCTGGCGGCGGCTCCAACATGGCGGCCATCGTTAAAACAGCGCAGCGCGACGCCTGGCAGCACAAATTCGGCGCCCGCGTGGCTGCCGTCATCAGCAACAAGGCCAGTGCCGGTGGCCTGCGCTTTGCCGCTGACAACGGACTGGCGACCCATGTGCTGGACCACAAGGCTTTTGCCTCGCGCGAAGACTTCGATGCCGCTTTGGCCAGTGTCATTGACCGTTACGAGGAACCGGGCAGGCCAGTGCTGCTGGTGCTGGCCGGCTTCATGCGCATACTGACGAGCGGCTTTGTCAGCCGCTATGAGGGTCGTCTGCTCAACATCCATCCTTCGCTGCTGCCGGCTTTTCCGGGCTTGCACACGCACCAGCGCGCCATCGATGCCGGCTGCCAGGTGGCCGGCGCGACGGTGCACCAGGTGACGGCCGAACTGGACCATGGCCCGATCCTGGCGCAGGCGGTGGTGCCGGTCTTGCCCGGCGACACAGCCGACGCGCTGGCGGCACGTGTGCTCACGCAGGAGCACCGTATTTACCCGCAGGCGATTGCTGAGTTGCTGCGGCACCAATAGACGCTGCGTCTGAATGTGTCGGCGTAGCCCGTATGCAGCGCAGCGGAATACGGGATTGACCTCGGCGCGGTGTCCCCGTATTGCGCCTTTGGCTCCATACGGGCTACGCACTGAGTTTCTGAACTGTTCAGGTTCTACTCATGCCGCAGCGCCTCGATCGGGTCGAGCCGCGCGGCGCGTCGCGCCGGGAAGTAGCCAAACAGCACGCCAATGCCGGCTGAGAAGAAGAACGACATCACGTTGACGCCCGGATTAAACAAATAGGGCACGTCCATCAGGCTCGCCAGTCCGATGGAGGCAGCGGTGGCCAGCACGATGCCGATGACGCCGCCGAGCGCGGCCAGTACCACGGCCTCGATCAGGAACTGCAGCAGCACCTCGCGCTCCAGCGCGCCTATGGCCAGGCGCAGACCGATCTCGCGTGTGCGCTCGGTCACGCTCACCAGCATGATGTTCATGATGCCGATGCCCCCCACCAGCAGACTCACCGCCGCGACGGCGCCCAGCAGCATGGTCATAACTTTCGTTGTGCCCGAGAGCGTGTCGGCGAGTTGCTTGGTGTCGAGCACGTTGAAGTTGTCCTCGTCGTCCTGCGCCAGTTTGCGCCGCTCGCGCAGCAGTTGTGTCAGGCTGGCCTTCACGCGGCCCGGGTCGCTGCCGTCCATCATCGACACCAGCAGTGTGTTGACGCGCGTATTGCCGGTGATGCGGCGTTGCAGCGTCTTGATTGGCAGCAGCACCATGTCGTCCTGGTCGTTGCCGAAGGCGCCCTGGCCCTTGGAAGCGAGCACGCCCACCACCTCGCACGAGATCTGCTTGACGCGCAACTGCTGGCCGAGCGCGCCGTGCCCGTTGAAGAGTTCGCGCTGCACGGTCGCGCCGATGATGCAGACGGCCGCGCCGGCACGCAGTTCGTCGTCCGAAAACTCTCGGCCGTCGCCGATCTTCCAGTTGCCCGTGATAAGCCAGGCGTTGCTGCTGCCGATGGCGCTGCTCAACCAGTTGCGGCCGTTGGCAACGAGTGTGGCGCCGGAGCGCGCTTCGGGTGCGACGGCGGCGATGCCGCCGATCTGCGTTGCAATCGCGTCGGCGTCGGCTTCCTTGAAGGGTGCGGCACCGGCACCACCCATGCCCGGTCCCATGCGCTGGCCCGGACGCACCTGCAGCAGATTGGTGCCCAGGCTGGAAATCTGGTTTTGCACCGCCAGTGTGGCGCCGTTGCCCAGCGTGACCATGGTGATGACGGCGCTGACGCCGATCACGATGCCCAGGATCGTCAGGAACGAGCGCAGCAGATTGCGCCGGATCGAGCGCAGGGCCAGCAGCAGGGTGTTGAGCAGCATCAGACGACCTCGACCGCTGCGGCTGTGGTGGCGGCTGGCAGATGCAGACCGGCCGGGTTCGGGTTCTGCGTGTCACCGGCGACCACGCCGTCGACAAAGCGCACGATGCGCCGCGCATAGGCGGCCATGTCGGCTTCGTGCGTCACCATCAGCACGGTGATGCCATGGTCCACGTTGAGGCGCCACAGCAACTCCATGATCTCGCGGCTGCGTTGCGTGTCGAGGTTGCCGGTGGGCTCGTCAGCCAGCAGCACGGCTGGCTCGGTGACGATGGCGCGCGCAATTGCCACGCGCTGCTGCTGCCCGCCCGAGAGTTCGGCCGGCGTATGGTGTTCCCAGCCGGCGAGGCCGACCGACGCCAGTGCCTGGGCCGCCAGCGCGTGCCGCGTCTTGGCGCTCTCGCCGCGGTACAGCAGCGGCAACTCCACGTTCTCTTGCGCCGAGGTGCGCGCCAGCAGGTTGAAGCCCTGAAACACAAAACCCAGAAAGCGCCGGCGCAGACGTGCCCGCTGGTCACGCGACAGGTCTTCAACATGCGCGCCCTGAAACAGGTATTCGCCCTGGGTTGGTGTATCCAGACAACCGAGCACGTTCATGGCGGTTGATTTGCCGGAGCCGCTGGGGCCCATGATGGCGACAAAATCGCCAGCCTCGATTTTCAGGTCAACGCCCTTGAGCGCGGCCAGTGCCGTGGCCCCCTGGCCGTAGACCTTGGTGACGCGGCGCAGTTCGATCAGCGGTTGCTCGCTCATGGCGCGCTTCCCGCTGCGCGTTGATCGGTAATCACCAGCATGCCAGTCTGCAGTTCGCCGCCGATGACCTCGGTCATGCGACCGTCGCTGATGCCGGCGTTGACGCTGACGGCCACCGCGTTGCCGTCGCGCAGCACCCAGACTTGCTTGGCGGTGCCGCTGCCGCCCGCGGTCTTGCGCGCGCCCTGCGGCATGCGTGGCAGCAGGCTTGAGACGATGCCGCCCTTGGCCTTTGCCGCGCCGCTGATCGAGGGTGTGAAGCGCAGGGACGTATTGGGCACCAACAGCACGTCCTGGCGCTCGGTGGCGGTGATGGTGGCCGAGGCTGTCATGCCCGGGCGCAGGCTCAGGTCGCTGTTATCGACTTCGAGGTAGGTGACATAGGTCACCACGTTGTCGGTGATGGTGGAACCATAGGCCACGCGGTAGATCCTGGCCGGGTACTTGCGCGACGGGTAGGCGCTGACTGTGAAGCTGGCTTTTTGACCGACCTTGACGGCGCCGACGTCGGCTTCATCGACATTGACCTGCAGGCGCAGTTTGCTCAGGTCTTCGGCCAGCGTGAAGAGTGTGACAGCCTGCAGTGATGCGGCCACGGCGTTGCCGGGGTCCACTGTGCGTGTCAGCACCACACCGTCGATCGGCGAGCGGATGGAGGCCTTGGATAAATTGGTTTCATCGGTGGCAGCGGCGGCGCGCGCATCAGTCACGTTGGCATGGGCGCTGAGTTCATCGGCCAGTGCACGCTCCAGCGTGGCGCGGCCGCTGTCGAGCTCGGCTTGCGATGGCACCTTGCCGCCCGACAGGCGCGAGACTTCTTCGAGCCGCGCCAGATTGCCCTTGGCCTCCTTCACCGTTGCGGCCGTTTGCGCCACCTTGGCGTTGGCGGCGCTGAGGGCGGCGCGCGAGCGCGCGACCTGGTCGTTCAGTTTGGCGGTGTCAAGCTCCACCAGCACCTGGCCCTTTTTCACTTTGTCATTCACATCGACCAGCACGCGCAGCACCGTGCCGGACAACTCGCTGCCGATGTTGACCGAGGTCGTGGGTTGCAGCGTGCCGTTGGCCGACACGCTTAGCGTCAGATTGCCCTTGGCCGCGGGCTCGGTCACAAACACCGGCGCCGCGCTGCTGTTGGCACTCGACTGCCAGTAATAGACGCCAGCGCCCATCGCCAGTGCGATGGCCAGCGCGATCCAGACCATGGTGCGGCGCCACCAAACGCGCTTGGGTGCTTCGTCAAGCAGGGTCTGCAGTTCGGTGCCGGATGGGGTGGTGGTGCTCATGATGCACTTTCAAAAATAGAAGTTTCTGGCTTCGTCATGACGACGCGTAGCCCGTATGCAGCGCAGCGCAATACGGGATTGGCAGGGCACAGGCGTCCCCGTATTGCGCCTTCGGCTTCATACGGGCTACAGGCGCGCCGGAGTCGGTTCATGGAAAGTTCCATCCGCCGCCCAGTGCCTTGTACAGGCGCACATGGTCGGCGCTGATGTCGGCCGTGCTGCTGGCCACGCCGCCCTGCGTGGTGAGCAGTGTGCGCTGGGTTTGCAGCACGGTCTGGAAGTCGATCAGGCCGCTGCGATAGCGTTGCTGCGCGAGTAGGTCGGCATTGGCGGCAGCGGCGGCGGCGCTTTGCAGATGGGTCAGTCGCGTGCGGTCACCCGAGAGCGCCACCAGTGCGTCGGCGACGTCTTGCAGGGCGCTGAGCAGGACGGTTTGGTAGTTGGCGCGGGCCTGTTCCAGTGCCGCTTCCTGTGCCAGCACCTGCGCGCCCCGCGCGCCGCCGTCGAACAGCGGAATTGACAGACTGCCGAGCAGGCTGCTGGCCAGGCTGGCGCTGTTGCCCAGAGCGCCGAGGGTCAGCGCGTTGAGGCCAAACGAGCCGCCGATGGCAAAGCCCGGGTAGCGCGCGGCGTCGGCGGCCGACACACGCGCCAGTGCCGCGGTGATGCGCAGTTCGGCAGCGCGCACGTCGGGGCGTTGGCGCAGGGTTTGGGCCGCAATATCGAGCGCCAACGCAGCAGGCGGCTGCGGGATCGGCCGGGTTTGTTGCAGTTGCGTGAGCAGGGTTTCGGGGCGCTGCCCGGTCAGTACCGCCAGGCCGTGGCTGGTTTTCGCAATGCCCGCTTCCAACTGCGGTATCTGCGCGCTGGTCTGCTCGCTGGCGGTGCGTGCCTGCTCGACTTCGAGCGAGGTGATGAGGCCGGCTTGTGCGCGCCAGTCGGTGATCTGCAGGGTTTCCTGCTGGCTGGCGAGGTTGTTGCGCGCGATCACCAGTTGCGCTTGCTGGCCGCGCAACTGGACATAGGCCAGCGCCACCTCGGCCGCTACCGACACCTGCACGTCGGCCAGCGTTGCCTGTAGCGCCTGTGTGTCGGCCTCGGCGGCGTTCAGCGTGCTGCGCTGGGCGTCGAAGATATCGGGCTCCCAACTGGCGTCGAGCCCGGCGTGAAAGCTGTTGCTGGCGTCCATGCCGTTGACGCGACCGCGTTGCGCCGAGCCAGAGGCCGACAGTGTCGGCAGCAGGCCGGCAGCGCTGACGTCGCGCAGCGCACGCGACTGCTGCAGCGCAGCCTGCGCCGAGCGGATGCTGGTATTGGCCTGCAGCGCCTGCGTCACCAGCGTGCCCAGCAGCGGGTCGTTGAAGCGTTGCCACCATTGGGCCAATGGATTAACCGATGTCGAAGCGACCGGCGCTGTTGATGCCAGCTGCGCTGGCGGCGACCAAGCGGCACAGCCGCCGAGCGCGAGAGCAAGCGCCACGGACAGCGCGCCGCGGCAGAGCGGGTGCGACAGCGGTGAAGGGGTTTCTTTTGTGGGGCACATCGTTCGCATGAGTCTACTGGCCTGTGTGGGCTTTGATTGTGCGCCCGTCAACACAAGAACTCGGTTGCACGGGGGTGAAGTTACTGTAAACACGCCGCTGGCAAGCGGCCCGGCGCAGCGCCAAAGAGGTCAACATGGGACAATCCCCGCCTATGCATCCAAAAGCCCTGCTCGACGCCTGTTCCGAACTGGTGCGGCTCAGTCTCAAATTCGACCATCCAACCGACGCGATCGTTTCACGCTTCTTCCGCGACAACCGTGGCCTGGGCCCGCGCGAACGCGCCACCTTGTCTGGCACGGTCTACACCGTTTTGCGCAAGAAATTGCTGTTTGACCATTACGCACCCTCGGGCAGCGGGCCGAAGGAGCGCCGGTTGGCGATCCTGGGTTTCTATGGCCCGGGTGACTATCTGCGCAGCGCGCTGACAGAGCAGGAAACCAAGTGGCTCGACCAGTGCGAAAAGATCAACGTGGCCGACCTGATGGAGCGCCATCGCCACAACCTGCCGGAGTGGCTGGTGCAGCCGCTCAAAGACCAACTCGGCGACGGCTTCTGGCCGCTGGCCGAAAGCCTGAACCTGGGCGCCGGGCTCGATCTGCGCGTCAACGCCTTCAATGCCAAGCGCGCCGATGTGCAAAAGGAACTCGCACAGGCCGGCATCAAGGCCGTGCCGACACCGTATTCACCCTGGGGCCTGCGCATTGCAGGCAAGCCCACGCTCAACAAGATGGATGCCTTTGTTCGTGGCGCTTTTGAGGTGCAGGACGAAGGTTCCCAGTTGCTTTCCATGCTGCTCGACGCCAAGCGCGGCGAGATGGTGGTGGATTTCTGCGCCGGTGCCGGCGGCAAGACGCTGGCCATCGGTGCCGCCATGCGCAGCACCGGGCGTCTCTATGCCTTTGACACTTCGGCGCACCGGCTTGACGCCTTGAAGCCGCGTCTGGCGCGCAGTGGCCTGTCCAATGTGCACCCGGCCGCCATCGCCCACGAGCGCGATGATCGCGTCAAACGCCTGGCGGGCAAGATCGACCGCGTGCTGGTCGATGCACCCTGTTCAGGACTGGGCACCTTGCGTCGCAACCCGGATCTGAAGTGGCGCCAAACCCTCAAACTGGTGGAAGACATGGCTGTCACGCAGGCGGCCATTCTGCAAAGCGCGGCGCGCCTGCTCAAGCCCGGTGGCCGTCTGGTTTACGCCACCTGCAGCATGCTGGTGCAGGAGAACGAGGCCGTGGCGCAGGCCTTTAGCGCGGCCAATCCGGGCTTCACGCCGCTCGATGTCGGCGAGGTCCTGACCGGCCTGAAAGTGGAGGGCGCTGCAACGCTGTGCAGTGGCGGCGAGAACGGCTTGCGCTACCTGCGCTTGTGGCCGCACAAACACCAGACCGATGGTTTTTTTGCTGCTGTCTGGCAAAAGAGCTGATTCCTGATTTGTTTCGAGATTTGAAGACTATGCTGTTATCCGATTCGTCTGTACTGGGCTGGCTGGCCCATGGGCTGTGGTCCCTGGCCTGGTGGCAAATTGTGTTGTTCACCCTGGCCATCACGCACGTCACCATGGTCAGTGTGACGGTGTTTTTGCATCGGCATCAGGCGCACCGCGCGCTTGACCTGCACCCGATTGCCTCGCATTTCTTTCGCTTCTGGCTCTGGCTCACGACCGGCCAGGTGACCAAGGAGTGGGCTTCGATCCACCGCAAGCACCACGCCAAGTGCGAGCAGCCGGAAGACCCGCACAGCCCGCACGTCTATGGCATCAAGACCGTGCTGCTACAGGGCTATGAGTTGTACCGCGCCGAGGCCGTCAAGCCCGAGACCCTGGCCCGCTATGGTCACGGCAGTATTTTCCAATCCAGGTATGAGCCTGAAGGACAGTGCAGTTGTGAGTTGCTGCCTGGTGTCTCGATCTTGTTGAAACCAGAAGTTTAAGGTCTCTGACTTCTGGGCTTGGATTCTTTAATTATCGGCCCC
>CAITXW010000022.1 GCA_903896425.1 uncultured beta proteobacterium
CAACGCAAAGCAACTAATATCGACGCAACATGAAACACGGCTCACCCGATGGCACGCACCGCGTGCTCGAACCGCTCGGCGTGCTGCCGCAGGGCGCGTGGAAGATCGACAACACGATGGCGATCTGGGACAACGAGATCCTGATCGACGTCTCGGCGCTCAACATCGACGCTGCCAGCTTCACGCAAATCAAGACCGAAGCCGGTGGCGATGTGGGCCGCGTGGCGGCAATCGTGCGTTCCATCGTCGATCGGCGTGGCAAGCACCACAACCCGGTGACGGGTTCCGGCGGCATGCTGATCGGCAGCGTGCGCGCCATCGGTCCCGCGCTGGTTGGCAAAATCGACCTGCAAGTCGGCGACAAAATCGCCACGTTGGTATCGCTGTCGCTGACACCGCTGCGCATAGACGAGATCATCCAGATTCATCTGGAGCGCGACCAGATCGAGATCCGCGGCCAGGCCATCCTCTTTGAAACCGGGCTCTACGCCAAACTGCCGGCTGACATTCCCGAGAAAACGGCGCTGGCCATCCTCGACGTGGCCGGCGCCCCGGCACAAACCGCGCGCCTGGTGAAGGCTGGCGACACGGTGGTTGTGATCGGCGGCGGCGGCAAGTCGGGCACGCTGTGCGTCTATGAGGCCAAGAAGCGCGCGGGGCCAAGCGGCTGCGTCATCGGCGTCTCGCCCTTCGAAGCCGATTGCCAGCGCATGCAGGAACTCGGCTGGGCCGACCACGCGCTGCAAGTCGATGCCACCAACGCGCTGGCGCTGATGGAAGCCGTAGCCGCTGTCACCGACGGCAAGTTGGCCGACGTGGTGATCAACTGCGTCAACCTGCCCAACACCGAGATGGGCAGCATCCTGTGCGCGCGCGAGCACGGCAAGATTTACTTCTTCTCGATGGCCACCAGCTTCACCGCCGCCGCACTCGGCGCCGAAGGCGTTGGCAAGGATGTCGAGATGATCGTCGGCAACGGCTACGCCACGGGACACGCCGAGTTCGCGCTGGGCCTGCTGCGCGAGAACGCCAGGTTGCGTCAGTTGTTTGAAGAGCGTTACGTTTGATGAAGCATGCAGCGTCATGGCGTAGCCCGTATGAAGCCGACGGCGTAATACGGGGCGCTGCACGCTCACCCATCCCGTATTGCGCTGCGCTCCATACGGGCTACGTGGCTCGCTGTGACGAGGTCATGAGGTTCCGGTCATGACCATAAGCCCTCTGTTTGCCATCAGCTCATTGCGCACCCTCGCCGTCATGGGCATGAGCAAGAACACTGGCAAGACGGTGGCGCTGAACCACTTGCTGGCGCAGGCGGCCGCGGACGGCATCCGCGTCGGCGTCACTTCGATCGGGCGCGACGGCGAGGAACGCGATCAGGTCTTCTTCATCCCGAAGCCGCCGGTGCGGGTTTGGCCCGGCACGCTGGTGGCGACAGCGCGCGCCACACTGCCACGCGCCAAGGTCCGCTGCGAGTTCATTGACAACACCGGCATCGCCAGCGCCATGGGCGAGATCGTGATCGTCAGGACGCTCGATCAGGGCGAGATGGAAATCGCCGGCGCATCCCGTGGCAGCGATCAGCGCCAGGTCATTGCCCGACTGCAACAGTGCGGCGCAACGCAAGTACTGCTCGACGGCGCTCTCGGGCGCAGCCAGCATGCCTCGCCCGCGATTGCCGACGCCGTGATTCTGGCCACCGGCGCGGCGCTGGGCGGCGGCATTGCCGATGTGATTCGCAAAACGCGCGAGCGGCTCGCCATTCTGGGCATAGCGGCGGTCGATGCCAGCACACAGGCGCTCGTCGCGCCACTGTTTGCGCAAGGCGGCGTGGCACTCTGGGACCGCCATGGTGCGCTGCTGTTTCAGGAACCCATTGCCACGCTCAACGCCGGCGCTGTGCTGCTGCAACACAGGGACGCCGACATCGAAACCATCGCACTCAGCGGTGCGGTTGGCCGCTCGCTCTGGCAAGCGCTCATGACGTTGGCCGCGCGCCATCCCGGTCTGCATGTGGTGGTGGCCGATGGCACAAGACTTTTTGTTGAGGCCAGCGACCTGCTGACTTTCGAACAACTCGGCGCCAGGCTGCTGGCCTGGCAGGCGATCCGGGTTGCCGGCATCACGCTCAACCCTTACTCGCCCATGGGGGGCAGCTTTTCTGCCAATGAATTCCTGGCGGCCGCAAGAGAGGCTTTTGCCGACTATGTGGTCAGTGATGTTTTATTAGAGGAAATGAAATGAGTCAGTTGCATTTGGACCCGGCGCAGATTGAGCGGGCGCGTGAATCGGCGCGGCGCATTGCGCGCCAGGTCTTTGATCAGATGAGCCCTTACACGACGACCACGGTGGAGCGCGCCACGCTGCGCCTGCTCGGCATCGACGGCGTCGACGGCAACGGCGTGCCGCTGCCCAATCGCGTCATCAGCCATTTGCAGGAACAGGGCATCCTGCAGCACGGTGCGGCCACAGCCGTCGCCGCCGCCATGAGCGAGCGCGGCTGCAGCGCACAGCAAGTGGCGCAAGCGGTTGCCGATGGCACGTTGACACTGAGCCGCGCCAAGGAAGAAGCAGCAGCACGCGTGAGCGCGCAGGCACTGGCGCAAGCTGCCTGCCAGACGATCGCCGCCCAGCGTGCCCTGCGCGAGGAACGCATCCAGACGCTCGGCGAAGGCCCGACGCCCTGGCTCTACCTGATCGTTGCCACCGGCAATATCCACGAAGACGTGATCCAGGCGCGCGCCGCCGCCGAGCAAGGGGCCGACATCATCGCCGTGATCCGCTCCACCGGGCAGAGCCTGCTTGACTACGTTCCGTTTGGCGCCACCACCGAGGGCTTTGGCGGCACTTACGCCACGCAGGAAAACTTCCGCCTGATGCGCGCGGCGCTCGACGAGGTCGGTGCCAAGGTGGGGCGCTACATCCGCCTGACCAATTACTGCTCGGGCCTGTGCATGCCCGAGATCGCTGCCATGGGCGCGCTGGAGCGACTCGATGTGATGCTCAACGACTCGATGTACGGCATCATCTTTCGCGACATCAACATGCAGCGCACCTTCATCGACCAGTTCTTCTCGCGCATGGTCAACGCCTTTGCCGGCGTCATCATCAACACCGGCGAGGACAACTACCTCACCACCGCCGACGCCTATGAGGCTGCGCTCACGGTGCTGG
>CAITXW010000023.1 GCA_903896425.1 uncultured beta proteobacterium
ATCAGCAGCGATTCCCCAATCAAGTAGAACTGACCACCAGCCACATAGTGCAGCGTGCGTAGTTTGGCGGGTGCCTCATGGAAGTGCCAGTGACCGTTGCTGAAAACCCTTTCGTCAGCCCAGGCCGCCACAACCTCGCCAATAAACAGGTCGTAGGTCTTCTCGTTATGGGGCTCTGGAATCACCCGGCACTCCAGCCATCCTACGCAGCCGTGAACAAGTGGTGCAGCAATCTGACTGGCGGGAAAGGTGTTGACGTTGTGCTTAACTAGCTTGTCGGGGATCGTCTTTGCGCTCTCTGTGCCGACCGCGAGAGTCTGCGCAGCCATCGAGCGGCAGGGGATGTTTAGCGCAAACACACCACCGCCTTCAACCAACTCGCGGGTCAGCGTCGCCTTGTCGATCACTACTGTCACCTTCGGAGGGTCAAAATCCAGCGGCATAGTCCACGCGGCCGCCATGACATTCTGGATTCCGTTGTGGGCTGACGAAACCAGAACAGTTGGGCCATGATTAAGCAGGCGGTAGGCTTTGGCCAGCGGGACAGCGACGAAGTGTTCTGGATTTTGTGTGGTCATGGTGGCACTGTAATTCAAGGTTGTGCGGCCACGACTCGTTGAACGACTGAAACCCCGCATCCAACCTGCGCAGCGATCTTGAGCATCCCCAGGCCTTCGGTGCGCAATTCTCGAATCCGGTCCTCGATTGCGGCCGATACTACTGGCCGACCGATGGCGTTGCCTGACTTCGTTCCCTTGGCCTTGGCTCTGGCCATGCCAGCGCGAACCCTTTCTTGGATCATGCCGCGCTCAAACTCGGCGAACACGCCCATCATTCCGAACAAAGCCTTGCCGGCCGGCGTGGTTGTGTTGATGCCTTGCTGGTGCAGATAGAGATCCACACCTGTTGAGTGAAGCTCCTGGAGCATGTTCACCAAGTCAATCAGGGAGCGCCCAAGCCGATCTACCGACCAGGAGGCCACAACGTCATAGTCTTTGCGCGCAACGCCCTTCAGCAGCGCATCAAGCTGTGGTCGGTCCTTGCGACCCTTGGCGCCGGAGATTCCCCTGTCCACGAACTCGCCAACGACTTCCCAGCCAAGGCGCTCAGCCGCTTGTCGCAGTTCACGCAGTTGATTCTCAGTAGATTGCCGGTCTGTCGAGACACGGGCATAGAGGGCGGCACGCAGGGGGTGGGACGATCGGGGCATGGTGGCTTCCTTTCTTTAGGTCGCGTAATGATGCTCTCAAACCATACGAAAAGCAAGTGGTTGTCGTATATCTAAACATGGCCTGTGGCTCAGAGGAGCCGTTGATGAAGAATCGGGCTGGGTTTTCCGTATAGGGTGGCCATGCCCTTGAAGGAAGCAAGCGAGCTGACGCACCGAAGGGTTTTCGCAAATTCCCAATGACTTCAGCTCGCGCAATACTAGCCATTCAATTGGAAATGGCGAGCGCGAACAATGTGCCCCTAGAAGTCATTGAGCAAAGTCAGGACCGGCCGTTCGCGGCCCTGGTCCTGGATGTCAAAGCGGTCACGCAGATTACGGGTTCATTTCCTTGACTTGGCCGGCTTCTGCTTAGGTTTGTAGGAAGTCGCAGCGAT